>NZ_JBNPXS010000050.1:0-17877 GCF_050433185.1 Desulfitispora alkaliphila | reverse complement strand
ACTTTCCACTAATACAGACAATCAAATCTTTATTTACATATCCCCTCCTTGCGATGAAACACTCAAAACAGGTAGTATAATTAAGATAACTTTAATTTACTCTATGGAATTTATTACACCATTAGGTCAGAGACTTGGTAATACACCTACTCTCAGATCAGATTACTACACCAGGATAGAGCAACCTCTTTCAGATTAATGTATAAAAACACAAAATCTCCTGTGAATTCACAGGGGATTTTTGTGTTAGCTCTAATTAAGCATTTATATCCTAATTTATTACTCCACTAATAAAAATGTTGTTTTAATGGTGTCAAAAGCATGTGGAGCTCTAATATCATAGGAACCGAAGTTCGATGCGTTGTTATTTCTCCAGTAAACTTCATTAGCTATTACAGCTCCGTTAAAAGTATTATTATTCCCATGAAAGGTAAGTACGCCGGGGGTATATAAAATACCATCTATTATACAGTTGTTAGCCCTTATATAAATACCTTCAGTTGCGTACATGCCTATAAGATCAGTTTCTTCATTTGTATAATTTAATCTATTTCCACTAATGTACAAAACACCATCTACCAGCAATTGACCTCTACCAGAAAATTGATTATTTCTTAACTCCAGGTCTCCATCTACATAGATGACACCATTTGGTATAATTGTTGTATTGCTAAAGACTGTTAATGATGAACCATCCCCATATACTTCAGTAGCTTCAGCAGCCATACTATAAAAATCAAACTCTGGGAAGGGAATAATATCTGAATTTGTATCTATTGTTCCTGCAACTAAGCTTAAATCGCCTGAAAAACCTCTACAAGATAAATCACCACCAATATACTGATGTACACCTTTAGCTATAAATCTACCATTAGTGTGTACATTACCGTTTATCTCAAAATTATTCCCTTGAATTTTAAAATCGTTTGTACTGCCAACAAAAAAGGAGTAATTAAGAGGTTCAAGTGTGACAATAGTTTCAACTGTTTGCTTAGCCTCGGCTACCGCCCGTACAGTTATAACATGTTCATCAAAACCAATGATTTTTAGAAAAGCAAAGTCTACACTATTACTACCAATAACTTCTAGCGCTAAGTTGTTTCCATTGTATGGATAAGTCACTGCTACTTCGCTTTCGTCTAGACCATTTTTTTTTGCAAAGTTTAGAGCTGTACTTTTGACTTGTTTTTTACTATCTACAACTTCTTGAACAGCAGCCATTGCTGCAAAATCTACAGCATTTTGCATATGATTTTTGTTATAAAATATTATAGCCAAATCTAAAGTTAAACCCACCAGTACTAATAAAATAGGTAACAGAAGAGTAAACAGAATTGCTATGACACCTTTTTGATTATTAAAGAAGTATTTAAACACCCGAATCAACTCCTGTTTGATAGCTTTTATCTTTACTGCAATATATTCTATAGGGTTATTTTTTGATATGGGTTGAATGCTGATTTTATTGGTTCATGCTCCAAACCAACTATTAGAAGACTGGGGTGTCCGTTTAATAAAATAAATTTATATGTGGTCAATTACTTTTCTTAGGTTACTAACCAAGTAATTTACTGTAAAATAAAGATAGCTACACGATTATACAGGGAGGGGAAAAAGTGGCCACAGAATTAATAGTAGCGAAAAATCTAAAGAAAAAATATCAGATGGGGGAAGTTAATGTTTACGCTCTAAAAGGTGTGGATTTCACCTTGTATGAAGGAGAGCTGGTTGTTGTTCTAGGACAAAGTGGTTCTGGTAAAAGCACCTTAGTTAATATAATTGGTGGAATGGATCAAGCTAGCGAAGGAGAGCTTTACTTCAAAGGGGAAAACCTTCATGAGGCTAAAGAAGCCGAGCTCACTCAATACCGGCGTAACCAGGTGGGTTTTATCTTTCAGTTCTATAACTTAATGCCCAACCTAACAGCTTACGAGAATATAAATTTGTCAGTGCAAATAGCCAAAGATCCCTTAGATCCCCAGGAACTTTTATCTCAAGTTGGTCTGACTGAACGTGGAGATCATTTTCCTTCCCAGTTGTCAGGAGGAGAGCAGCAGAGAGTGGCTATAGCCAGAGCTTTGGCTAAGAACCCCAGGATCCTTCTATGCGATGAGCCCACTGGAGCCTTGGACTTACCTACAGGACAGCAAGTACTGAGAATACTTCAAAATTTTTGTAGGGACTATAAAAAAACAGTGGTTATAATTACACACAATTCTAATATAAGCCAAATGGCAGATCGAGTGGTTTACTTAAAGGATGGACTAGTGGAGTGGGTCAGGGAAAACAAAGAGCCGGTTCCACCAGAGCAGGTGAGTTGGTAATGCTCTGGAAAAAGTTACTTCGTGATATATTAAGTAACAAAGGATCTTACATTGCCTGCTTGGTTCTTGTTGTGATAGGACTTATGGTCTTTACTTCCTTTTCTATAGCCAATAAAAATCTTCATTTGGCAAAAACAACGTTGTATGAAGAACAAAATTTTGCTGATGGATTTATTGAACTGGGATCTATGCCCCAAGGAAATGTGGAAAGACTTGCCCAACTCGATGGAATAGCCCAAGTCAACGGCAGATTAGTAAAAGAAGTTCGGGTAAATGATCCTGAAAATGATGACAGTGTTTATTTGCTTTTAGTCTCTTATGACTTATCCGAGGCTGAAAGAATCAACGGTGTCAGTTTACCCCAAGGGGGAGAAATAAGAGATGGCCAGTCCAATGCTTGGTTAGATATGGCCTTTGTTGACGCCCATGAATTGGAACGAGGAGATAGAATTGAGATTATCACAAATGGTACTGCTAGAGAAATAATCTTTGACGGAGTAGCCTTGAGTCCTGAGTTTGTGTACTTATTAAGATCAGAAACTGAGTTATACCCCAATCCAAGCCAGTATGGTGTTGTGTTTTTGCCATTACAAACCATGTGGAGCTTTTTCCCCGAAATGCAAGGTAGAGTAAATGACCTGGTGTTTACCTTGGAAGAAGGGGCTAGCTATGATAGAGTAGAAGAAATGTTGGAGCTGGAGTTGGAGAGGTATGGACTGACAACGATTTATCCACGAGAAGATCAAACTAGTCACTTTATTTTAATAGAGGAAATTGAAGTCATTGAGTCTCTAGCTACTTTTTTTCCAATCATGATACTCTCTATTGCCAGCTTTATTATTTATATTGTACTAAAACGTCTTGTGGAGCAACAGAGGACTCAGATTGGAATCTTAAAAGCTTTTGGCTACACTAACCGGGAAATCTTACTACATTACCTTTCCTACTCTCTAGTATTAGCAATATTAGGAGGAGTAGTAGGGGGTCTTTTGGGAATGTGGTTAGCCAATCCATTAACCAGTATGCTATATGACTTTTTTTATCTCCCCGAAATATATGAAGGTTTTTCACTAACTTATTTGATCTTAGGAATAATATTATGCTTAATAGTCTTAGGCTTTGCTGGATATCAAGGCTGTAAGCAAGTCCTAAATCTAAAGCCTGCGGAAGCCATGCGTCCCCCAGCTCCTGTATCTGGGAAGAAAAACTTATTAGAAAGACTTAGATTTTTCTCTGAAATGTTAACAGTTCAAGGGAAAATGGCAGTGAGAAATCTGGGCAGAAGCCGCAGTAGAAGTTTCTTCATGTTCTTTGGCATTATGATTAGTTGCGCCATTATAGCGTTCACTTGGTCTCTTTCCACGGAAGCTATGCCCAAGTTTATGTTCTATCAGCATGAAGAAGTTGAAACCTATGATGCCAGAATAACTTTAGCTAGTCCTATTGCTCGGGAAGCAGTACTGCAAGAATTAGAGTCCTATCCAGAAGTAACTAAAGCAGAGCCTATTGCTCAAGTGCCAATTACAATATTCCATCAGTGGCGAGAAGAGCAAGTAGTGCTACTGGGGTTAACTCAAGAGGGAAGACTTTACAACATTCTTGATTCTAATGGCAATCGGGTGTTGCCTTCACAGGAAGGATTAATTCTCTCAGAAAGGTTAGCAGAAAATTTAGGTCTGCAGGTAGGCAGTACTGTAGAGATAGAAAGTCCTTTTATGCGAAATAGCAAAGAGCGGGTAGAAGTTGATGTAATAGAAATCATTCCCCAGTATATCGGGATGAATGCTTACATGGACCTTTCTAGGGTCGAAGAGATATTAGGTCAAGGTGCTTTTGCCACATCAGTGTTAGTTCTTATGAATAATGATCGTGAAGCAGTTACTGCTCTGCGTGATCGCTATCAAGAAAGTGAAGTAGTCACAGGAGTGGATGGTAGACATGAAATGTTGAGACTGGCTAGTGAAAACTGGGAGACTTATGGTGGCATAATGCATCTTTTTGTAGGTATCGGGGTGATATTTAGTTTTTCTATAATTTATATCTCCAGCTTTATTATCTTGTCAGAGCGAAATAGAGAGTTGGCATCCATGCGAGTTCTTGGGATGACTTCTCAAGAGGTATTGTCCGTAATTACCTTTGAACAATGGTTTCTCAGTTTTTTTGCCCTAATTGCAAGTATTCCTACTGCTAAATTAATTCAGACAGGTTTTGCCAGTGAGTGGAGTACTGACATGTATACTATGCCTGCTGAGATGTCGTTTCAATCGTTAGTTATGGGCGTATTAATAACAGTATTGTCAATTTGGGTAGCCCAACGCTTTGCATTAAGGAAAGTTAAAAAACTAGATCTGGTAGAAGTATTGAAGTCTAGAGAATAGGAGGGGGGATGAGGAAATGAAGAAAAAGTGGAAGATGATATTTGGCGCCCTAGCAGGTGTTTTATTGCTAATTGTTATAGTGAACCAGGCTTTGCAGGGGGTTGAAGTGGAGGTGCAGGAAGTAGTGCCTGGTAACATCACTAGAAGCTTCACAGAAGAAGGAGTTGTGACAGCTCAAAATGAACATACAGTTCACTCACTAGTTAGAGGACGGGTGGACTCTCTACCTGTAGCAGAAGGTGAGTGGGTAGAGCAGGGTGACTTACTGATTACTTTAGAAGATGATGAATTGAGATTTGCCTTAGCCCAGCTAGACGCACAATTAGAAGGATTGAAGGGGGAGGCAATGCAGCTAACAACAGAGCCTGGAATTGCTGAAGTCGAAAGTTTGGAGATAGGAATAAAGCAGGCAAAGCGAAATCTTAACTCTATAAAAAATAACTATCAAAGAATAGAGTACCTTTTTGAACAAGGAATAGCCACTAAAGTAGAGTTAGAGGAATCAGAAAATCTACTTAAGGAAGCTCAATACGGCTTAGAGATACAGGAAAAAGCCTTAACTGCATTGTACGAAGCTCATGATCCACCAGCTGGAAGCAAGGAGATTATTGCGGCACAGCGAAAAGCATTGCTAACTCAAAAGGATTTAATAAATCATCAAATGAAAAACTACAGAGTGTACGCCCCTATTTCAGGAGTGGTAACCAATCTAAATGTGGAATCGAAGGGCATAACCGGACCTGAGACTCCTATGATGATCATTTTAAATCAAGATGAGTATAGTGTAGAAACAGGAGTTTTAACTAGGGATATCTACGACATAGCTTTAGGTATGACTGTAGGTTTAACTCTTGAGTTGAGAAGCAGTGACATTGAATTTACTGGGGAAGTGATTGAAATCGCACCTTATGCAGAAGCAAGTCTTTCACCCCTTGGTTTAGAGGAAGAGAGGATTAGAGTAACTATTGCACCAAATCTTCCTGAGGATTTGAAAATAGGGCCGGGTTATAAACTAAGTATAGAGTTTATTACAGAAGAGCAGCGGGACAAATTAATTGTACCTAAATCGGTAGTATTCACATATGGTGGAGAGGATGCTCTATTTGTAGTAGAAGGTGAAAGGGCAGTTGTGAGAAAGGTAGAGACAGGCTTTGAGACAAGACGGGAAGTAGTTATTACCAGCGGCTTGGAAGAAGGTGACTTGGTAATATTAGATCCACAAGCAGACGGGCTTTCAGATGGAGGCAGAATTTCATATTCTATTAATCAGAGATGACTTTTAAAAAAAATTAAGGCCAGGTTATTTCACCGACCTTAATTTTTTTTAAGTTAGAATAGATTGCTGAAAAACGATCCTATTGCTCGAAACATTCGAACGAATATATTTGCTCGTTTCATATCTTCTGCAGCTACTAGCTCTATTGAGCTAAGTACTTCTCCATCTAATTTGATATCAAGTGTTGTAATAGGTGTACCAGCAGTTACTGGTGCTTTGAGAGCTTCACTCTCTAATACTACAAACTCTAAGTCACCTTCGCGGCCAGTAGGGATAAACATTGAGATTTGATCTTGTACAGAGATGGGTAGTACATGCTGTCTGCCATCTGCGATTGCAACCTCACCCATTATTTGGTTTGCTTGAACAATGTCCCTTAGCTGAAAATTATAAAAGCCGTGATCTAAAAGCTCGCGAGAAGCAGTTAGCCTTGCTTGGTCACTAGCTGTATTCAAAACTACTGAAATTAATCTTTTTTCATTTTGTTCAGCAGTGCCCACTAGACAATAGCCAGCTTCTGAGGTCCATCCTGTCTTTAATCCGTCCGCACCAGGGTAACGACCTAATAGCGGATTGCGGTTGTATTGCCTTATATCGTTATAAGTAAATTCCTGCATAGACTCTAACTCTAAAATTTTTGGAAATGTTGTAATAAGGTACTGAGCCATAGTAGCTATATCCCGAGCACTCATTTCATGTCCAGGTGCAGGTAAACCTGTTGAGTTCTGGAACCGGCTATTAGTCAACCCTAACTCAGTAGCCCTCTGATTCATAACATTAGTAAAGGCAGCCTCACTACCGTAAAGGTGTTCAGCTACTGCCACGCAAGCATCATTTGCGGATACAACTGAAATTCCAGTAATCAAATCTCCAAAGGTCACTTCCTGACCAATTTCCAAAAACATTTGGGAACCACCCATGCTCCAGGCTTCTTCAGAAATAGTTACTTTGTCATCCCAATCAACCTCTCCACTTTCTAGTGCCTCAAAGGCCACTATAAGTGTCATTAATTTTGTAATACTAGCTGGTGGGATTGGTGAATCAGCATTTTTTTGAAAGAGCATCTGTCCTGTAGATGCCTCCATAATAACGGCTGAATCAGCTGATACATCAAAATCTGTGTTAGCAAGTGCAGTTTGTCCAGTAAATAATAGAAGAATTAAAACAAGAATACCTATTATTCCTTTTCTTTTAATCATTAATATTTTCTCTCCCCCCCATAATTAAATAACCCGATAAATACCCTTTTCTATGTTATCTCAAAAAAGTATTTCTGTCATTATAAAATTATGGGAACAGAGTACTAAAGAGCTTGATACATAGCTTTAATTTCTGCTTTAGTAACAGCTGCAGGGTGATTAGCTAGCTTACTCTGATTAGATACCATTCCTAGAGCAAACTCTTCCATTTCTTCTTCTGATAAATTCACCTTCTCACCTAATAACTCCATTAGAAATTCGTTTAGCATTTCTAAATCGTTCATCTTTAGTAAGTTTAAGATGTTTTGTATCTTTTCTTTATTAGGATGCAAATTTAAATAAGGTACCATTAAAACGCCATTAGCCTTTCCATGTGGTATTCCTTTGAAGTATGTTAGGTGATAACCCATACCGTGGGGAAGAGAGGTTCCTGTTTGGGCAATTACCATTCCACCAATGGTAGAAGCCATGATTAATCTTTGCCAATCTGCACCTGTTAAAGATAGCTGCCTTATTCCTTGAATAGCTTCACCCCAGATCTTTAGACCTTGTTCTGCTAAAAGGTCACTTAATAAATTTGCTTTTACAGTTAAATAGCCTTCTACTAAGTGGGAAAGTGCATCTACTGCTGTGTGAAGTAGCACATGTTCAGGCATTGTTTTAAAGTATTGTGGATCTAAAATAGCTACTTCAGGAAAAACCTTAGAACTAAAGTTACGCTTAGTTTTTTGCTCATAATCTGTTAGAATGGCATAGGGAGTAGTTTCTGTTCCCGTACCAGCTGTTGTTGGTATGGCAATAAGGGGAATAGATTCTAACTGTTTTTTTAAAAACAAATCTTCCTTTGTAGCCTCAGGGTTTTTTATCAATACTCCTATGGCTTTTGCAGCGTCAATTGGTGATCCGCCACCGATACCAATAATCATGTTTACATTTTCACTGATGCCGATGCGGCTAGCCTTTTCTACAGTTTTCACAGAAGGATTTTCTTCTACTTCATCAAACAAAAAATAGGGAATGTTTGCTTGCTCTAGTGCCTCAGTTACATGGTCTAAAGAGCCGTTCTTCTTTGCAGAAGTCTTACCTGTAACAATTAAAGCTTTATTACCATATTGTTTAAATAGATTTGAGTTGTTTAATACCATATTTTCCCCATACAAAATTTTAGTTGGCATAAAGTATTGGATATGTTCCATGTACATCCTCCTCAAATAAACATTTTATGATATTGTACCACATTTAAGAAAAATTACAGAACCTAAAGCATAATAAGCAATAAAGGAAATGTTCAAAATTTGTCGAAATGGCAAGAATACTCACATTCTTATGCACACTTAAATATAATCACAGGAGTTGAAAGCATGAAAAAAATTGACAGATGCAAGGCTTTGCACTTTATAGGCAAAGGGTTATTAGTATATATAGCATATGCTTTTATTACAGGAGTTTTATTTTTTGCTATCCCAGTACCAAATGACACTGGGTATAGTGAGATAGTCAATCCAGACAGATTTTATGCTGAGGAACAAGGGCCAGATCATGTAGTGTTACTTGAGGATAGTTATCTAGCTGGTTTAGCCAGAATAAATATTATAGAAAATGCACAGGAGACTATTGATGTAGCCTATTACACAATTTGGAGAGACACTACCGCCAAAGTCTTTTTTGGTGCACTCATTGAGGCTGCAGACAGGGGTGTAAAAGTACGGGTTCTCCTCGATGGCATATTCCATAATCTCACAGGTGACCTTCAGGATATGCGTTATGCAATGTTAGTGCATGAAAATATTGAACTGAAATTTTATGAGCCACTAAATTTATTGATGCCTTGGACATTTAATAATCGGCTTCATGATAAATACATAGTAGTTGACGAAGACATTGCAATGATTGGGGGAAGAAATATCGGAGATCGATATTTTTTTGCAGAGCCCGAAAATATGGTCAGTGACCGAGATGTATTAATTCTGAATGAAAAACAGAATGGGGGAGAACAAGAGAGTGTAGTTTTTGATATGAATGATTACTTTGAAGCACAATGGGAGCACAAATATTCAAAGTACCCAAGGCGACAGGTTAATGAAAGGGCTATGGATAAAGCCGAGGCGGCGAGGGTAGAGAGTGACAGATTTATGGAACTAGCGCGAGCAAAAAATCCACAATACTTTGACAGTAATATTGACTGGTTATCCATGGCAGTTCCCACACGAAAAATCAGCTTCATTCATAACCCTATGGATCGCATGAGCAAAGAGCCCTGGGTTCTAATGGAGATAGCTGCTCTTATGGAAAAAGCTAATGAGTCGATCTTTATCCAGAGTCCCTATGTAGTACCAACTAGAGCAATGTTAAGATATCTGCCATTAGAGAACTTAGAAGCGAGCAGTATTATTCTCACTAATTCTCCGGCATCTAATCCTAATGTATTTGCCACGGCAGGTTATTTAAACAATAAAGGAAACGTAAAAAAGTTTGCTGATATGCTATTTGAATATAGCGGGAATGGCTCACTTCACGCTAAAACCTACGTAATAGATGAGCGTATTAGTGTAGTTGGATCCTATAATGTGGATGCTAGAAGTACTTTTTTAAGTACTGAAAGCATGGTTGTCATAGATAGTCCTGAGTTTGCTAGCGTATTAAAAGAGGAGGTTCTTGACCTCATTGAAAAAAGTTCTACTCCAAAGGAACTCTCTTTTGGTAAAAAGGTACTATTAGGAGTTACAAGAGTTTTAGTATACTTTTTTGGTTTTATGCTTTAAGTAAAACGGGAAGTGATTCTTAACCTTTAGTGTGTTATAATGTAGAAAAAAAAAGGAAGGTACTATAGCATATTATGGCTGAAGAAAATATTACTAGACTAGAACTAAACGGAAAAGAGCTTATACTTATCGGGACTGCCCATGTATCCAAGCAAAGTGCAGAGCAAGTAAAAGAAGTTATTGAAGCGGAAAAGCCAGATTCAGTTTGTGTGGAATTAGATACGCAGAGATATCAAGCGATTATGTCTGGAAACCGATATAAAGAAATGGACATTTTTAAAATTATAAAAGAAAAAAAAGCAGGCTTCTTTTTAATGAACCTATTAATATCTTCTTATCAAAAGCGACTGGCTAAACAATTTGGAATTAAGCCTGGCCAAGAAATGATTCAGGGAATAGAATCGGCTAAAGAAGTAGGTGCTGACTTAGTATTAGCAGATCGCAATATTCAGGTTACATTTTCTCGTATTTGGCATGGAATTGGGCTTTGGGGTAAACTCCAGCTGATGGTACAGATATTGATGAGCTTTTTCAACAATGAAGAGATTGAAGAAGAAGAATTGGAGAAAATGAAATCTCAGGACATGCTTAACTCAATGCTGGATGACTTTAGTAAAGCTTTTCCCAAGCTAAAAGTTCCTTTAATTGATGAGCGGGACCAATATCTAGCCCAGAAAATAAAGGATGCTCCTGGGGAAAAGATAGTGGCAGTTTTAGGTGCTGCCCATGTGCCTGGAATTAAGACAGAGATATACAAAGATCACGATTTAAAAGCTTTGGCAAAAACACCTCAAAAGGCTAAAAGACCTAAAATTATTCCCTGGTTAATTCCCATAATTGTTTTAAGTATTATTGGGTACACATTTTATGTCAATCGCGCTGTGGCATTGGAGCAGACTTTAACCTGGGTGTTGTGGAATGGTTCTCTTTCAGCCTTAGGGGTTTTATTGGCCTTTGGTCATCCGTTAACAATTCTTACTGCCTTTTTAGTGTCACCATTAAGTTCACTTAATCCACTATTGGCTGCGGGGTGGTTTGCAGGTTTTGTTGAGGCATTTATACGTCGACCTAATGTGCGAGACTTTGAAAATGTCTCTGAAGATATCTATAGCTTTAAAGGGTTATGGAGCAATAAAGTAACACGGATTTTACTGGTAGTGGTATTCGCTAATTTAGGTAGTACCCTAGGTGCAGTAATTGGTGGTACTGAAGTAGTTCGCTTATTTTTGAGAACAATAGGTGGTTAGTAAAGGGGATTTCATATGCGCAAAAGTGCTTGGTTAATTATTTTTTTGTTGATTGGAATGCTTTACTTTCTATCTTCAATACCAGGACTGCGTGTTTTGCCGGTTTTGGGCTGGTTTCACTCTTTTTTAATGAACTTTGATCACTTATTCGTCTGGGTTTCCCAAAGAATAGCCGATCAATTACCATTAGATTACAGTCAGTTAAGCCACATGGATACTCTCACAAGAGATGTAATGGCCTATACCCGTGAAAATCCAATAATAATTGAGTTCTTTCTCAGGAAAATGGCTCATGTAATTGTCTTTTTTGTGATTACTATTGCCCTGTTCTTTCTTTTATATCAATACATTCGATCTTCAGCTTTAGCTGTTCTCTTGGCTTTTATAGGTGGCTTCTTGCTAGCAGTGCTGGATGAATACCACCAGAGTTTAGTAGATGGTAGAGTGGGAAGTGCTATGGATGTAGTTATTGACATGATTGGAGTTACCCTAGCAACTCTATTAATCATTTTTTCCCTGATATTGACCGCTAGCGGTCGCAAGAAAAGAGAAAAAACAGAAGGCACTAATAATAGAAGGGGAGGAGAGAAGTTAGGTGGAAATTAATGAAATGCTTATTGAATATTTTATCGACTATGGGCCAAGGGTCTTGGGAGCAATCGCGTTACTCTTCTTTGGATTTTCGGTTATTAAATGGATTTTGAGTTTCGTTGACAAGCTCTTAAATAAACAGGACTTTGATCCATCTATGCAGTCTTTCGTAAAAGCTGTTTGTAGCTTTACTCTAAAAGTAGTGTTATTAATTACTTTTGCTAGCTTGATAGGAATTCCTATGACCACTTTTATCGCGATCTTAGGTGCTGCTGGTCTGGCTATAGGTTTTGCCCTGCGAGACAGTTTAGCTAATTTTGCTGGTGGAATATTAATTATGAGCTTTCGTCCCTTTGGAGTAGGGGATTTTATTGAGGCCCAAGGGCAAATGGGAACTGTAAAGGAAATACAGTTACTGTATACCCATATAAATACGCCCGATAATAAGAGGGTAGTATTGCCTAATGGGGATTTAGCCAATTCTCAAGTAGTCAACTTTTCTACAGAAGATACACGTAGGGTTGATTTGGTTTTTGGCATTGGCTATGAGAGCGATGTTTTGAAAGCAAAAGAAATTTTGACTAGATTAGCAACAACTCATCCACTAGGCTTGAAGGATCCAGAGCCTTTGATTAGAGTATCAGAACACGGAGACAGTGCCATTAACTTTAACGTGCGACTTTGGTGTGATAGCGCTAATTATTGGGCAATATACTACGATTTACACGAACAGGTACTGCTGGAATTTCAAAAAGAAGACATTAGCATTCCCTTTCCTCAGATGGATGTTCATGTTCACCAGGACAGATAGAAATGCCAATGCCATACCTTTAGTTAATTACTTTATTTTAATTTGATCTTCATTTATATCTACATAAATGGTGTCACCACTCTGGTAACGCCCTTCTAAGATTGCTAGGGATAGAGGGTTTTCAAGATTCTTTTGGATAGTTCGCTTTAATGGTCGTGCTCCATAAACGGGATCATACCCTCTTTCAGCTAGCAATTGTTTTGCCTCTTTGGTTATATACAGATTAAAACCTCTCTTATCTAACCTTTCACTTAATAAATCCAGCTGTAAATCTATTATCCTTATGATGTGTTCCTTATTAAGGGCATGAAAGACAATAGTTTCATCAATTCTGTTCAAAAATTCTGGACGGAAGTGATTTTTCAGCACTTCATTTACTTTTTCCTCTAACTGTGCTTCGTCTTTAATTTGAGTAAAGTATTGACTGCCAAGGTTAGAAGTCAGAATTACTACTGTATTTTTAAAGTTTACCAAGCGCCCTTGACCATCTGTCAATCTACCATCATCTAATAGCTGCAGCAGAATATTGAAAACATCTGAATGGGCCTTTTCGATTTCGTCAAACAAAATTACTGAGTAGGGGCGACGGCGAACTGCTTCTGTAAGCTGTCCTCCCTGGTCATAGCCAACATATCCTGGAGGAGCACCTACCAATCGTGATACTGCATGCTTTTCCATATATTCACTCATATCAAACCTAATCATAGCTTTCTCGTCATTAAATAAAAGGTGGGCCAAGGCTTTTGTTAGCTCAGTCTTACCTACACCAGTAGGGCCAAGGAATATAAAGCTTCCTTGGGGTTTATCCGGGTCAGATATTCCCGCTCGGGTGCGTCGAATTGAATCGGCCACAGCTTGTACTGCATGCACTTGCCCCACAACTCTTTTACCCAATAACTCTTCTAGTTTTAGCATCTTTTGTAGTTCCCCTTGGAGCATGCGACTAACTGGAATACCTGTCCACTTAGAAACCACTTGAGCGATATCTTCTTCGTCAACTTCTTCTTTAAGCATTTTATTGTTTTGTTGCCATTCAGTCAATTCCTTGTTTGAAGCTTCTAGATCCTGTTCTAATTGAGGCATAACCCCATATCTTAGACGAGCTAATTCGTCTAAGTTAGATTCTCTTTCGGCAGTAGCTTCTTGAGAACGCACTGTATCCATTTGTTCTTTAATAGAGCGGATTTTTTTTATTAATTCCTTTTCCTTATTCCAGTGAGCTAGTTTAGCAGCACTGTCCTCTTTAAGGTTAGCAATTTCTGCTTGGATTTTTTCAAGTCGCTCTTGGCTTGATGCATCTTTTTCCTGTTTTAAGGCTTGAGCTTCAACCTCAAGCTGACGTAAACGTCGAGTAATAGCATCAATATCAGAGGGCATGCTGTCAATTTCAATCCTCAATTTAGATGCTGCCTCGTCCACCAAGTCGATAGCTTTATCGGGCAAAAAGCGCTCTGTTAAATAGCGGTTTGATAAAGTAGCTGCTGCTACTAAGCTGCTGTCCTTGATGCGCACTCCATGATGAACTTCATATTTTTCTTTAAGACCTCGTAGAATTCCAATAGTATCCTCAACACTAGGTTCTCCCACTAAGACCTGCTGGAAGCGGCGCTCTAAAGCAGTATCCTTTTCGATGTATTTTCTGTACTCATCTAAGGTAGTGGCACCAATACAGCGCAGCTCCCCTCGAGCGAGAGCTGGTTTAAGCATATTAGCTGCATCAACTGCTCCTTCAGCAGCTCCTGCTCCAACTAAAGTGTGTAATTCGTCAATAAATAGCACTATCTGTCCTTGTGAAGAGGCTACGTCTTTTAAGACTGCCTTTAAGCGGTCCTCAAACTCACCCCGGTACTTAGCACCAGCAACTAATGAACCCATATCTAAAACAATTAGGCGCTTGTCCTTAAGGCTTTCGGGCACATCTTCATCAACCATTCTCTGTGCCAATCCTTCTACTATAGCAGTTTTTCCCACACCCGGTTCCCCGATTAAGACTGGATTATTTTTGGTGCGTCTAGACAAGACTTGTATCACCCTGCGGATTTCCTCATCTCTGCCAATTACTGGATCTAGTTTGCCCTGAAGTGCTCGTTCAGTTAAGTCGTAGCCGTATTTTAGGAGAGCCTGATATTTGTCCTCGGGGTTTTGGTCTGTAACCTGTTGGTTGCCTCGGATATCTTGAAGTACTTGAATTACTTTTTCAGCTGTTATCTGATGCTTTGCCAATATTTCAGAGGCTTTGGATTTAATTCGAATAATTCCTAGAAGCAAATGTTCAGTACTTAAATACAAATCGTTAAGCTTACTAGCTTCCTTCCAGCCTTCATTTATCACTGTTCGGAGTTCCTGACTGAGGTAAACATCTCCCGCAGCACCATAAACCTTAGGGCTTTTTGTAAGGGAATTATCTAGTTCACTAGTGACGGTAGCAACACTGACTTCTAGGCCCTGGAACACTTTGGGCACTACACCTTCGTGCTGTTTCAAGAGGGATAGCAATAGGTGTTCTGGTTTTATTTCCTGATGGTCGTACTGCAGAGCTAGTTCCTGTCCTAGTTGCAATGCCTCTTGAGATTTGGTTGTCAATTTATCAAGTCGCATTATAACACTTCCCTTCTTATTGTTATTAAAACTCCTCTAGTTCTCCTAGTCGTTCTTTTAATTCTAAGATAATTTTAACCCCAGCTAGATTAACTCCCTTTTCCTGAGTGAGGTAGCGAATATAGGTTACTTTTTTAATATCCTTGTCACAGTAAAGTCTAATATTTCCCTGAGTTCGCGTGGGAGAAATTAAACCCTCTGCTTCGTAAATTCTCAAGGTTCTGGGGTGTACGTTAGCCAAGCGAGCGGCTACACTGATAATATATAATCCACTATTACTGTAGCTCATAAAATCCTCCTAATTTAATGTAAAGGCTGAAGTTAATTATAATATATAACTTAACAATACCATTGTCAACATACTTGTAAACAATACCGCCTTGTCTTTTAATTAATTATATCTTAAAATGAGACGTAGATATAATTTAAGTGGAGGGAGAGATCAATGAAACTAAATCCGATACAACAAGGTTTTTATGGTGGTTTAATTTTTGCAATAGGGTATACTTCGTATAGATATTTTGTCCATGGCGAGCTTAATTTTGCAGGAGTATTTGCAGGATTTATCTGGTTCTTATTTTCAGTAATTTTTAACTTTCGTCGGGTAAAAAATAGGAAAGATTAGCAAAAGGTTAAGATATAGATGGTTAGGGGGAGACGCAATAGTGGAAATAAAAATGATTTCGTGGAATGTAAATGGCATTCGAGCTGCTATAAAGAAGGGTTTTATAGATTTTTTTAACCAGGAAAATGCTGATATATTTTGTATTCAGGAAACAAAACTGCAAGCAGGTCAGCTTGACCTTGAATTAAATGGATACTACCAATACTGGAATTATGCAATAAAAAAAGGCTACTCAGGCACCGCTGTATTTACCAACGTAGAGCCTCAAACTGTAAAGTATGGAATGGGTATAGATGATCATGATCAAGAAGGTAGGGTTATTACTTTAGAATTCGAACAGTTCTACTTGGTTAATGTCTATACGCCCAACTCCCAAAGAAATTTAGTCAGAATAGATTATAGAATGAAGTGGGAAGATGATTTTAGGAAATACCTATTGGAGTTAGATAAGATCAAACCGATTATTGTGTGTGGTGATTTTAATGTGGCACACAAAGAAATTGATTTAAAGAATCCAACTTCTAATAGAAAAAATGCTGGTTTTTCTGATGAAGAGAGAGGCAAGCTTTCTCAATTGTTAAGTGAGGGTTTTATAGACACCTTTAGATATTTTTATCCTCAAAAAGAAGATGCCTATACTTGGTGGTCTTATATGAGACAAGCTAGAGAGCGGAACATAGGTTGGAGAATTGACTATTTTTTAGTTTCCAATAAATTAGAGGCTACTCTTAAAGATGCAAAAATCCACAATGATATTTATGGTAGTGATCACTGTCCCATTGAACTAAAAGTAAGTTTTTAAAGTATTATTTGTTTCATGGGCAATCACATTTCTTTTTTATGGCTAGGCATAGGTGACATAAAAAACTTTTTTCTGGCTCTAATGGCAGCTGTTGATAGCGTGTCCATAGGACAAATTTGACACCAAATTCTTGGCTGAAAAGCTATCCCTAATATTGTACCAATTATAGTTGTAAGTAAAATAATTCGCACAAAAACTAAGCCAATCTGGCTAATGTTACCTTCAGCCCGAATTACTCCAAGTGTAAAGTTTCCTAACAGGAATACTACTACAAAGGCTTTAAAATATGGGGAGCTAAACAGCTTAGGGATTTTACCTTTAGTGCTGTAGCGTTTCAGGACAAAAGTTCCCGCACCAAATTCGCTTACCTGTAATTAAACCAACTACTACTGGTGCAAGCATACAAATAAGCGCTATAACACCAATTAAAGGATATATTAGACCAATAGATAGAAAGAGAATAAAGCCAATCCATAAATAGTCAGCAGGTTTGAATTTATTAGCCACAATAACACCTCGCATACTTTCTATTTGCTTTTACATAGTATTAACTCAATATATGGTGACTATGTATGATTTGTGTTTGAAGGAAGTGATTATAATAAGATTAGATTTTGATTTTTATAAGCAGGATGCATTAACCGTTGCGAAAGCTTTACTGGGCAAGGTATTAGTGCGAAACTTAAATGGTGTGGAAATTTCAGGAAAAATAGTGGAAACGGAAGCTTATATAGGACCAGAAGACAAAGGTTGTCATGCTTACCAGAGTAAGCGAACTAAGCGTACAGAAGCTATGTTTAACAATGGTGGTCATGCATATGTTTACTTAATATATGGAATGTATTATTGTTTTAATGTTGTTACTAATGTTTTAGAAAAGCCTGAAGCTGTTTTAGTTAGAGCAGTTGAACCGGTGGCGGGTATAGATATTATTAAAGAAAATAGAAAAATTAAAAGCAACAAGTTAGAAAACCTGACCAATGGACCTGGGAAACTCTGTAAAGCAATGAAAATTGATAAAAATTTTAACAACTATAATTTAATTAAAGGCGAAGACCTATTTATTCGCAATTATGGCAGCAATCAAAATCTAGACATAGTTACTGCTAAACGAATTAATATTGATTACGCGGAAGAATACAAGGATAAACCGTGGCGATTTTATCTTAAGAAAAATTCATACGTATCAAAAGTGTAAAGGTGATTAAGTCTGAAATAAGTAGCTAGAGCCACCTGAAAATTAAATGAGCATAGCAAACAAGCC
>NZ_JBNPXS010000049.1:0-20228 GCF_050433185.1 Desulfitispora alkaliphila | reverse complement strand
TTGATGGAACGCCGTATGAGGGGAAACTCTCACGTACGGTGTGGAACGGGGGAAAAGGTGGAGATTATATCAAAGCCTTACCTATCGTTATCATCAGTTCAAGTAGGAGAGCCGGATAAGATATTAAATAATCCTGTAAAAACCTCTGCCTTTATACCAGAGATTAGTTCAGGGGAAAAAGTAGTAGCCTTTGGGGACTATTCCTACTACTGGATTGCAGACCGTCAGGGGAGATCATTCCAAAGACTAAATGAACTTTATGCTGTAAGTGGCCAAGTAGGTTTTAGAGCTTATCAGAGAGTGGATGGGAAACTGGTACTTCCAGAAGCCGTAAAGGTAATGGCGATGAAGGCATCTTAAAAAATTTATTTAGCAATAGACACTAAGACTTAAATGAGAGGTCTTTTTTTTATGCCTCTCTTTAAGTCTTTCGATCTATTCAGTGGAGGTGATGCAGATGAAAGTGAAGATTAAAAGTTCCCTATCAGGGCTTGATTTTAGCTATAAAAAGGGCGAAGAAGTAGAGCTTTCTGAGAATAGGGGAAAGACATGGATAAAAGCCGGAGTGGCCGTAGAGGTAAAAAAACAAGGAGCTAGTAAGAAAGCATCCAGTGGCACCTCGGAGTCAAAAGATGATGGGTAGGTGAGAAGATGAACATAAAAGTCCTAGAAGAAATGGAGCAAACCGTTCTCTTATTAGAAGAAGTAAAAACCCATTTGCGGATAGACATAGAGGATGAGGATCAATATCTAAAAGTACTTGTAGCTGCGGCTATAGACTTTTGTGAAAACTTCACGGGAAGAGCAATTAGTAATAAAAGAATAGAGATTATTTTGGATGCATTTCCAACGGACAATATAAAAATCCTATGGTATCCAATTAAATCTGTCAACAAGGTTACCTACATAGACCAAAAGGGAGTATTAAAGGAACTGGACGACAGTAACTACCAGAGCATATTAGATGTAGAACCCCCTGTTATTATTCCTAAAACTTCATGGCCACAGGGCACCGTGAATACTCCTGGAGCAGTTCGCATTGAAGCTCTTGCAGGATATGAAAGAGTGCCTAAAAGTATAAAAGAAGCACTCCTTTTGCTGGTGGGCCACTTTTATGAAAACCGAGAAGTTATGCGAGAAAGATATGTCCGTGGAAGTGAAATCCCCTTTTCTGTTTCAGCCCTTTTGTACCCATATAAAGTTTTGAGGTGGTAGGGGTGCTTGGAGATTTAAGACACCGGATTATTTTGCAAAAGAAAGTCAGCACCATAAATCCTAACGGCTTTATGGTAGAGGCTTGGGAGAATATAAAAACAGTCTGGGCGGCAGTTAGTAATCTTAGGGGAAGGGAGTTTTATGCGGCAGCTCAGGTGCAAGCAGAAAACACAGTGAAATTTACCATAAGATACACAAAAGATATTGATACCCATATGCAAATTATCTTCAATGACAAACCCTACAACATAATAGCCATTGACAATATAGATTATAAAAATCGCTTCATGGAAATTAGAGCCCAGGAGGTGGGTGGAAGTGACTAATATTGAAGTAGAGGGAATTGAACAAGTACTAACTGAAATCCAAAAGCTAGAAGGAAAAGGAAAGAAAATTGAAAACAGGGCTTTAAAAGAGGCGGGAAAAGTAGTAGAAGAAGCCATCAAAAGTGAAACTCCTGAGAGAACTGGAACTCTTAAAAAGAGTATAAGCACCTCAGGAGTTAAAACTAAAGATGGCTTTAAACATGTAAAAATAGGGCCAGATAAAGAGGGTTGGTATGGCATTTTTGTGGAATTTGGCACTGTAAACATGAGGGCAAACCCTTTTGTGGGAAGGGGTTATGAAAAGTCTAAAAATCAAGCTATGGCTAAAATCTCAGAGGAATTGCGGAAGGGGTTAGGGCTATGAGTATTAACCATGATATTCTACAAACCCTAGTTGATTTAAATGTACCTGTAGCCTTTCAGACCTATAGTGGAAATGCCAAAACCTATATCACCTTTTTTCCCTATCTAGATAAACCAGAGCAACATGCTGATGATGAAGAGAAAATTACAGGCCAATATATTCAATTAGATATCTGGTCTAAGGAAGATTATACAAGCCTTTCAGAACAGGTTCACAACAAGATGAAGCAGGCGGGTTTTATTAAACTAAACTTTTATGACCAATACGAAAAAGACTTAAAAGTGTATCACAAGGCAATGCGATATCGAAAGGAGGAGCTGTAATGGCGCAGATTGGTTTAAGGGAGTTACACTTTGCTACTTTAGAAGAAGACACCAAGGAGAATCTAACCTATGGAGAAATTGAAAAACTGGCAGGAGCAATTAATGCTACTATTAACCCTACAGTAAATACTCAAGAACTTTATGCAGACGATCAGCTGTGGGAGTCAGTGTCTGCCCTTGGAAAGATTGATGTGGAGATTGAAACAGCAGAACTTCCCCTCACTTTAAGAGCAAAGCTCACAGGGAGCAAACTAGAAAATGGGGTGCTTATAGAAAAGGCATCAGACTCACCACCCCACATAGCGCTGGGCTTTAAAAGCCAAAAGTCTGGTGGCAAGTACAGATATATTTGGCTTTTAAAAGGAGTAGCAGAACCCATGGCAGAGGATTATTCCACAAAGCGAGATAATGTGGAGCACAAAACGCCGCAACTAAGGTTTGTCTTTATGCCCAGAGCCCATGATGGAGAGTGGAAGCATACTGCCGATGAAGGAACCCCTGAATTTACAGGAGAAGAAACTTGGTTTGACAGTGTTCCTGGGGATACATCTGAAGAAGGTGAGGAAGAACCTGATGAATAGAAAGGCGGGATAGCAGATGAATATAACTCTGAAAATTAATGGTAAAGACAAGAAGTTCACCACAGATTTTATTTCAGCCAGAATGGTGAGAAGAACTATTGAAGTGTCTAAGGATATAAACTTTAACGATATGTCAACAGATGAACTAGATAAAATGGTGGGTTATGTAGCGGAACTCTTCGGTGGGCAGTTTACTATAGATGATGTGTATGATGGCCTTGCTTCAAAAGAACTCATCCCGACAATCATGAATTGCATTAATGAAGTAGTTGGAGGAATAGGAGCAGAAACTGCAGGTGATGAAAAAAACGACTAGAGGGGAATGCAATGGATCCCCAAGAATTTATTGACCAGATTTACCTATCACTTTTAGAACAAGGGTGGACTTTAAATGAAATAGACACCATGGATATTATCTACTACTTGCGATTGCTAAAGCGAAAAATGGGAGAAGAAAAAAACTATATTGATAGCGTTTTATAGCACCTGAGACAGGTGTTTTTTTATGCCCGAAAGGAGGTGAGGGCATGACAGACATCGGGCAGCTTAATGTAAAAGTGGGTTTAGATAGCACCGGATTTCAAAATGGGATAAGCAATTTAAACCGAGAGATGCGAAAAGTCCAATCAGAGTTCAAGCTGGCAAACTCAGAACTTGGAAAGCATGGCAGTGAACTGGACAAATTAAGAGTAAAATCTGATTCCCTTACTAGCCAAAAGGACTTGCAAGCTAAAAAAGTTGCAGCTTTAGAAGCAGCACATAAAAATGCTGTTGAAACCAAAGGAGCTCATTCGAGAGCTGCACAAAATTTAGAAATCAAATTAAATAAAGCAAAAACTCAGCTAAATTACATGGAGCAGGACTTAAAAAGTGTGAACCAAGAGATTGAAAGGCAATCTTCTGGTTGGTATAAGCTTGGGAAAAGTCTAGAGCCAGTAGGCAAATCCATGCAGGACATAGGAACCAAGATGGAGGGTGTGGGAAAGGGTTTAACCAAAAAGGTCACAGCACCTCTTGCAGGCATAGGTGCAGCTGCTGTTAAAATCGGCTCAGAATTTCAAAAAGAGATGAGTAAAGTCCAAGCTATCTCTGGTGCAACTGGGAATGAGTTAGAAAAACTAAGCGACAAAGCAAAAGAAATGGGATCTAGTACAAAGTTCAGTGCCAGCCAATCAGCTCAAGCTCTAAACTACATGGCCATGGCTGGCTGGGATACAACAGAAATGCTAGATGGCCTAGATGGAGTAATGATGCTAGCCGCTGCCAGTGGAGAAAGCCTCGCCTCTGTTTCCGATATTGCCACTGATGCCCTCACTGCCTTTGGGATGCAAGCTTCAGAAGCTGGAGATTTGGCAGACCTTTTAGCCAGTGCTTCCAGTAACGCTAATACCAATGTGGGAATGCTAGGTCAGTCCTTTAAATATGTGGCACCTATCTTTGGCTCTCTTGGGTACTCAGCAGAGGATGCGGCCCTGGCCCTAGGTCTTATGGCCAATGCAGGAATTAAATCAAGTCAGGCTGGGACAAGCCTTAGAGGAGCGATAACTAGACTGGCACAACCTACGGGAGAAGCGGCAAATGTTATTGAAGAACTGGGTCTAAACTTAACCGATGCTCAAGGGAACATGCTCCCTTTTAGAGATGTGATGGATCAGCTGAGAGACTCCTTTTCAAATCTAAGCCAAGAGCAACAGGCCCAATACGCCTCCACCCTTTTTGGACAACAAGCTATGAGTGGTATGTTGGCAGTAATCAATGCCTCGGAGGAAGATTATCAAAACCTGACCCAAGCAACCAGGGATTATAACGGTGCTGCAGGAGAAATGGCAGATGTGATGGAGGATAACCTGCAAGGACAGTTGACCATGCTAAAGTCCCAGCTAGAAGGGGTGGCAATTCAAATTTTTGAAATTCTAGTGCCCCACCTTACAACATTAGTAGAACATGTACAAAATGTTGTAGAAGGGTTTTCAAACCTGAGCCCAAGAACCCAAGAGATTATTGTAAAAGTGGGTGTTCTAGCTGCTGCGTTAGGGCCACTTCTCATTATTGGAGGTAAGATTATTGCTGGTGCAGGTGCTATCATCGGAGCCTTTTCTAAGATATCCCTAGCCATTGCGGGAAAAACTGCAGCGGTAGGTGCAGCAACAACTGCAACAGGAGGACTAGTTGCCATAAAAGGAGTACTGGCTACAGCCTTTACAGCCTTAACCGGCCCCATTGGTATTGCTGTAGCGGCCATTGTGGGCATTACAGCTGTGGGAGTTACCCTTTGGAAAAACTGGGATACAATAAGGGAAAAAGCCGGCGAACTAGGGAGTTCTATAAGTGAGAGCTGGAACTTCATCAAAGAGAGCACTGCTGAAGCTTGGGAAAATGTAAGGGTGGGAATTAGTGAAAGATGGTCTAGTATAACAGAAAACACTTCTGAAAGTCTGGGCAGCATTAGAGAGAATGTCAGCTCAAGTTGGGAGAATGTAAGGGAAAGGACAGCTCAAACATGGGAGTTTTTAAAATCCAATACTGCCTCAACTTGGGAAAGTATGAGAAATCGCATTGAAGAAAACGGTGGCGGGATAAGAGGTGTTATTACCACTTATACAGAGGGATATAAATCTGTTTGGAGTGGAGCCTTAAACACAATGGATAGTGTAACCGGCAATAAGTTTTCAGCTATGGCCACTAAAGTGTCAAATGCCTTTAGTGAAATTAAAAGCTCTATCCGAAGTGGGATCGATAGAATTAAAGAGTGGAATGCCACAACAGTTAGAGAGAAGGTATTTAGCATAACGGAATCCGTTAGGCAAGTATTTTCTAGTGGCAATGCTCCAGAGAAAAATTTTAGTGGGACTAGTTTCTTTAAGGGCGGTCTCACTATGGTTGGAGAACTAGGGCCAGAACTAGTAGAGTTACCGAGGGGAAGTAAAATATACAACGACCATCAAACCAACCAAATCCTTGGGCAAAATTCTGAAGAAAAGGGGCAGGGCATCACGCTAAACATTGATAAGTTTATCAATAACAGTGATAAGGATATAGAGCAGCTGGCCTACGAATTAGAATTTTATAGACAGAAAATTTCTTTGGGGAGGGGTGGTGCTTGATGCTTAAATTTAGTTTTGGTGGAAAAAACAGTTTTTCTGATTATGGAATTGTAATAGCCACAAGACCAACCATCCCATCACCAAAAAGAAGAGTTAACCACATTGATATCCCAGGAAGAAACTCAAGTATACGATATGATGAAAAGACATATGAAGATACTACCATTCTAGTGGAATGTGCCCTTAAATCAAGTGAAAACTTACTAGGGAAAATTGATGAAATAAAAGCGTGGCTGTTTAATGCAGGCGAGAATGATTTGATTTTTAGTTTTCAACCTGAAAAAAAATATATAGCCCAAGTGGTGAATGCTATAAATTTCACCCAAGTTTTTAAATATACCTCCAAGTTCCCGATTGTTTTTAACTGTAGACCTTTTAAATATGCAGTTTTAAACCAGCCCTTAAATATAACTGAAAGTGGAGCGAGTATTAATAATCCAGGAACATTGGAAAGCTTGCCAATAATATCAGTGTACGGTTTGGGGGATATAAACCTCATTATAAACGATAGACAGATAGAATTAACAGATGTAGATAATAAGATTATCATAAATTCTGAAATAGAGGATTGCTATGATGACGGCTTCAATAATCTAAATTCAAAAATGAACGGGGCTTTCCCAACATTAAAGATTGGCCAAAACATCATCCAGTGGACGGGAAATGTGGAAGAGGTTGAAGTCCTCCCAAACTGGCGGTGGTTATAATGCTTGTTGTTTTTGACAAAAAGACCAGTAAAGGTAATTTTAATAATAATGGTTTGGCTGTATTAGATGAATGTATAATAGCAGAGATTACAGAGGAACTAAATGGAGACTATAGCCTCTATATCGAATATCCTACAGACACACCAAAAGCAAAGCATCTTGTAGAGTTTAATTTAATAAAGGCTAATAACCAGCTTTTTCGCATATACAAAGTAGAAAGACAGCAAGAAAATATAAGAAGAGTAAAGGTATGGGCAAGGCATATTTTCTATGACCTGGCTTTTTATTTTGTAGAAGCAGTAAACCTAATAAATGCCAATATGAAAGAAGCAGTGGAAGGAACCATCCCTCCAGAGGCACAGTCAATATTTGAACTAAAAGCACCGGCTAGAAATATTTTTCCTGTCAAAATGAGAAATATAAATGCTCTAGAGGGACTTTTTAACTTAATTGAAATCTATGGTGGAGAACTAATAAGGAATAATTTCAAAGTAGAGGTACTTGAAAAGCGAGGGGACGAAAATGGAGTCACTATAAGATACGGTAAAAACATCAAGTGGTTAAAGGCCATTATTGATACCAGTGAATTTGCAACAAGGATATATCCTATTGGAGATAATAATTTAGTTCTACAGGAAAGATATATAGAAGCAGAAGGCAGGGTTGCCAATATTCTGCCCTATCCTATCACTAGAAAGGTTGAATTTACAGGCTGTAATGATGTAGAAAAGTTAAGAAGTTTAGCTCAGGAACATATTAAAAAAGCATCTAACCCCTTTATCAATATTACAGTAGATTTTTTAGAACTGAGTAAAATAAAGGAGTATGAAGAGTATGCAGATTTATTTCGGATGGAGCTTGGTGATGTAGTAAAGGTGGAACATGAAAAGCTAGGGATTTACTCTGAACTCAGAGTTATAAAAAAAGTGATAGATCTGCTTAACCCCATAAACACAAAAATAGAGCTAGGAAATCCTTTAAGCACTATTATAAACAGATTGGATTTCACAAATGTAGTGGCAAGGCTTGAGCGAAAAATTGAAGGGTCTGAAAGTGCAGTGATTTTAAAGAAAAATAGCGAGCCAATAACTATAAGTTCCACGTCTTTTTATCAAACCATTGTGGTAGGAATATCAGCGCTAGCTGACACGAACCTATCCTGCAATGTAACTATTAATGGTTCTGCAAGCACAGACCTTGTTCTTCATATGAGGTTTTCCTTAGATGGAGAACACTATGATTTTCAGCCTAAACAACATTTGGCAGAAGGAGATAATGTAATTAGTATAAACTTACCGCTCCCTCAAGTAACAGCAGGCAAACACGCCTTTGTGGTTGAAGCAAAAACCTCTGAAGGCACTTTCCACATAGACAAAAACAATCTTCAGATATCCATTGAAGGTAGGTATTTAGAAGGTGGACTGAGCCCAAGCTTACCTAGAGCAGAAGTAATGCAGGGAATTTCTTATTTACTGTATTTAAGTAAGATTGATGATTACATAGATGCCTTAAAAACCGAGGAAACCATATTGAAAATTGAAGATGAAGAGATAGAAAATATCCAAGAAATAACCTACAGTGAAACTTTAAACAAAGCACCCACAGCTATAGATTCGGTGACTGAAATTACAATGGTTGTAAGTGGAATTCATCAAACAGCTAATGAGAATTTCTACCTAAATCTGAATACAGATGATTGGGTTAAAGACTTTAGTGAATTAGTAAATGTAGGCGATGACAACTTTGAAATGAAACAGTATATTACAATCAAAGAAGTAAAACCAGTTATATATGGTGAAAAGGGAGCAGCTCTTGGGGCAGGAGCTGCTTTTACTGTGGAGTTTTCTGATCAGAATCAGTATGAAGATTTGATAGATTTTCAAGTGGAATTAATAGAAAAGTAGCAAGGGACTGGGGAGGTGTCTCAAATAGAAACATTTGAGGGAGAAGATTTAAAATATAACTTCACTGGGGATTGGGAAAGGACAACTCAACGGGCCTATGAAGGGAACTACTCTTTTGGAAGTAAAAATATAACCCACAATCAACAGACCAATGCGTACCTTACAATTAATACAGATCACATAGAATTCTATTGGTATGTGAGCTCTGAAAATAACTATGACTGGTTTGAATTTTATATAGACGACACAAGAGAAATCAGGGCATCAGGAACTAACAACTCTTGGACTAAATTCTCAAAGGAGTTAACACAAGGAGAGCATACATTTAGATGGAGGTATGTAAAAGACCGCTCAGTAAGCCATGGAGACGATAGAGCTTACATCGACAATCTAATTATAAACCTTGGAGACAAGCGATATTTTATAGAGGATGAGGGGCTGCTTAAAGTTTGGAATGAAGATACTGAAAAGTATGCACCTGTAGAGAGTTTTGATGAACAGTTAGAAGAAACCATTCAACTTACAGCAAAAGATTTATCAGAAGAGGTTTTTATGGAATACGGGATGGATGAATTGGTGGCAAGTAGAGAGGGGCTTAGTGACAGTCGGCCTAAAATACATCACTTTACTACAGAAGAGGAAGTTGTAAATGCATGCAGCAATTATGTGCTTAAATTAACTGAAACAGTGACAAGTTTGCCAAAAATAGTGACTGAAAATAAAGGGAGAAACTTACAAGAAAAAATTAAAGAAATTATTGTTGAAGATAATGTGAGCGGCACAGGAGATTTACAATACGCCCTAAGTAAAGACAAGGAGAACTGGTATGTCATTGATGAAAATAACGCAGAATGGATGTCAGTAGACATAACAGATGATGCGGACTTTGCAGCAAAAGGAATGAGAAAAGTTGATTTTGAGGATATAGAAGAAAAACAGTATGAGGAGATATTTCACCCAGGCGATGAGCTTTTTTTTGCCTATAGATTTTATAAAGAACAGCAATCAGACGAGTGTAAGTTAAAAGCAATTAAAATCAATTACATTGTACCTGTAAATGTAAGCATTTAAAACACTGGGGGAGGAGGCAAAATTTTGGCTATTAGAGAGATTATAAGTTTTAGCAAAGACTGTTTAACAGGAGAGATTAGTACAGAAAAGAAAGTCAAAAAAGACAATGGGATAAAAGGAAAGGTTTTAGTGGAGCTTTTTGATGCTAATAACGAGAAAAAGATAAGGGAGACTTATACTGAGAATATTATTCCAGACGTAATTTTTAAGGATATATTCGCAAGGTTTTTTGCAGGGGATGTAATGGGGATTGGAAACACAAATCACGATAATACAAAAGATTTATTTAGCCATATCTATCTTACAGATTCCACCAAACCAGAATTAAAAACGGCAGAGAGAGTTTTAGGAAATGTTATAGGCTATGCTCATAGAGATAACACATACTCTGGTGATGCCACAGATAGGGGGACAATTAATACTGCAGAAACTAAGATGGAGGTGGAAAACAATAGAATTAGAGTAAACTTTGTGTTTGACTTTCCCACCCATGCAGCTAATGGCGAATTTGAAAGTATATTTTGGGGAGAAGCCCCTACAAGGAAAAATGCATTTTATTCGGGCCCTTCAATATTTGGAAGAAACTATACCGGTGATGGTCATATCCTTGTATATAATGACGATGATAATAAACACATATATTGGAGCCTGAGGTACTTAATAGATGAGAGCGCATCAAAACACACCATTTATACTGATTATCATAAAGGGTTTACTTTATTTGATGCTACCCATTTCAGTGTGGATTCCAACTTAATTAAATTCCCAGAGGACTTAAAGGGGCATCAGGTCATGATACCCTTTGATTACAATATAGATGGGTTCGTAAACTGGAATCAAGCGACTACTCTTTTAAACGAAGATGGTGAAGCAATAGAATCACTGACAAAAGCCATACCTGTATTAAAAGAAGATGGAGATGTTGACTATTATGTAGGGTTTTATAGGTGGAGTGGTTTATTGATAATATATAAATGGAGTAGTGTAGGTGTTTTGCAAAGCAAAGTAAGTATTGATGATTATGCCATAGAGTTTCAAGACGAATATGGAGCGGATTTTAACTATAGAGATATTACAATAGATCCAGTATTTTGGGGTGGAAAAATAGAGATAATGGGGTATAACTCAAGAACTGATCCCAATACAGATGAAACCATTTACTCTAGTAGATTAATTAGATTAAATCTAGATGGGACAAAGCATAGTGAGTTAGATTTAAAACCGCGGACAGGAAATGCTCATTGGTTTATTTCAAATGGGATGGATGGCGGTAATATAGAAAGAAGGTGCCATGTATCATCTCTTTCAGGGAGAAGTAAAAACAGGCTATATATTTATTACAACGGTGTTAATGGAGGAAATAGTTTTTATCAAGTGATAACGGCTGATGGAAATCTTTTAGAAGCTTATAGAGACCAGTGGGATTTTAACGCAAGCAATTTTAAACTTTTCAACAAAATAGGAACGGACAAATGGATTAGTCAATATAAAAACCATAGTACACATGGAACTAACCGATATTATTTTGGGATTTACTATGGAGCGACCTCTATGCCCTGTGGAGCCCATACAAAACTTGTGAACCCAGTTCAAAAAACAGATGCCAACACCATGAAAGTTCAATATATGTTTGAGATTGACTTGGTAGACTATTTGAATGACTTATATTAGGGGGGAAGAAAATGAAAAATTTTATTAATACATTAAACATTTGTTTTTCAGCCGTTGGTGGTTACCTCGGGTGGTTTTTAGGAGGATATGACGGTTTTTTGTATGCCCTTATTATCTTTGTGGTTGTAGATTATTTAACTGGAGTCATGGTAGCAATTTTGGAGAGAAAACTCTCTAGTGATGTAGGTTTTAGAGGAATATTTAAGAAGGTCATGATTTTTACCATGGTAGGCATGGCCCACATAATTGATAGTGAAATTATAGGTGACGGTAGTGCCTTGCGCACAGCGGTCATCTTTTTTTATATCTCTAACGAGGGGATAAGCATTATTGAAAATGCGAGTATAGTCGGGTTACCTGTACCTGAAAAAATAAAAGCTGCTTTGGCCCAATTAAATGGAAAAGAAAAGGAGAGAAGAAGTAAATGAAACTAAACACTAGGTATATGGAGAATAATGACTGCTACAAAATTGGAAGGAAAATAACACCGAAGGGGATTATGGTTCACTCAACTGCTACCCCGGGCGTTATGGCGGCAGATTGGTTTAGTCGCTGGAATAGGTCTTATAAGGCTGGAGAAATTAATCGACAGGTGTGTGCTCATGCTTTTTTGGATGATGTGGAAGTCTGGCAGTACCTGCCATGGAACCATAGGGGCTGGCACGCTGGTGGAGCTGCCAACAACACTCACATTGGCATAGAAATTTGTGAACCTAATGGCTTTACTTACTCCAATGGGGCTAACATGATAGGGTATGATGCAAGGAAGCAGAAAAGATACTTTAGAAAAGCGTGGCAAAATGCAGTTGATTTGTGTGTAATGCTCTGTCAGAAGTATGGGCTCAGTGAAAGGGATATTATCTGCCACAGCGAGGGTCATAAAAAGGGGATTGCCAGTAACCATGCCGATGTGATGCATTGGTTTCCTAAACACGGTGAGTCTATGGATTCGTTTCGGGCAGCGGTTAGAGTAGCTTTAAATAAAAAAGATGAGCCTCCGGATTCACCAACTGGAATTGCAGTAGATGATGTGGTAGAGATTAAAGCAACTGTAGATAGGTATTACCCCGGTGGTCCTGTTATTCCCGATTGGGTGAGGCAGGCTTATTATCATAAGGTGACTCAGGTGATTTCAAACGGTAAGCCGGTCATTAAGGGTGGCAAGGCATGTGTGCTTTTGGGTAAAAGAATAGATAAGAAATCAGGGAAAGAATCTGTCGGCATTATGAGCTGGATTGATAAGGGGGCATTGATTGTTATAGTGCCAAAGGAAACTGAAAGATCACCTGAAGCTAAAAAGCAAACGGTAGATACGAAATACTATCGAGTACAGGTGGGGGCTTTCTCGGAAAAAGAAAATGCTGAGGACCTGCTAGGGAAAATAAAGGCAGCGGGGTTTAAGGGTTTTGTTAAATATGAATAATGAGTAATTTATAATGGTTTAATTTATTTTGAAAAGAGTTTGTTGCTTTTTGTTGTGTTTGTTGCATTTTGGTTATAATAATACTATAATAAAGTTAGAGAAAGGAGGTTTATTTCATGATTGATCTATATGAGAGAGTTCAGTCAGATGAAGAGCGTGTTTGGGATAGTGTAATTGTTATGTTGCGAGAAGACAAGAAAGATTATGCTCAAGCTATTTTTAAATCGATAATAGAAAAAACTTTTTTATTATTCAAGCAACCAGTAGAATTTATATATGAAACAAATTTTAAAATGCCTTCAGAAGACTGTATTTATAAAATTAAACATCTAGATATTGAAATAAAAAAGAACCTACGGGAAAAAAGAATTGATTCTGCTGGGAAATTATTAGTTGAATACCTAGAGAATCTTTCTAAAACATCTGACATTGATTACAAGGAAATAACCTCCGATATAATTACTAATTTATATTCACAATCATTTAATTGTACCTGCTATAGAGTTGAAGAGGGAGCTAACGCAGCTACCACTTCGGAGGCTGCGGAAATACTGGGTGTTTCAACTCAAACCATGCGTAGGTGGCTGGAGCAAGGAAAATTCTTAGAGGCATTTCAAACAGAGGGTGGGCATTGGAGAATTCCAAAAAAATATTTCAAAACTAGTTTAGAACAAACTAGAAAAGCTGAACAATTAATGAAAGATATTGATAAAAAACACTCTACAGGAGAGTTAGATGAATTTGACCTTATTTAGCCGGCAGCCAAAAGTTTTTATAGATGCCACTGTTCTCTGTGGGGCTTTAATAACTGATAAGATAAATCGTCAAATAATTAGATTGGCAAGAACTAACCTTTTCTATACTCCAGTATTATCAAAGGTATGTCTTTTAGAATTTATTAGACACGCTGCTTCAGGATTTAAAGGAGGCAACCCCTATTCAAATTATGAAATAGAAGTATTTCTAGAATATTTTATAAACCCAGTATTAGAAGATAACCCAGCAGTTAAAAGTGTTGTTGGAAGATATGATTTTCGTGCAATAATGAAAGAACATCTTCCAATAGGACAAGTTCTATCAGAGTTAAGTGGTTGTTCAGATGACCAAGCTCGTGAAATTATTAAACAACAGGAAATGCAGGAACCTTTAAAGAAATTTGATACTAACGATCTGCATGTTTGGGTTACGGCAGTGCAAACTAACTGTGATCTAATATTAACTAGTAACTCTAAACGGTTTCCTGAGAGAATTGGAAAAATAAAAAGGATACATCCTGAAGATTTTTATAATTCAATTTCAGACTGATAGATATCACAGTTAAATTAGATAACGAGAGCTAGTGTGTAAATACACATTGGCTCTTTTTTTATGTGCGATTTTATCGATTTTATCTAATTATTCTCTTGCTATTTATTCACTTTTGAGTGATATATGTAATGAACCAATAAGCTGAAAAGCCGTTAGTACGGCTTTTGAGGGGTTTATGTTTTTAAAAAGCTGATTGAATGCTTATGAGCCCATGACATGAAAAATCAGCCTAAAAAGAATGAAAGGAGGAAAGCCAAAATGCAAGGCAGGTTATTTGAACAGACATCCCCGGTGGTCAATGATTACTTGCGAATTAATCCGGTACCTTTAGGCAATGACACGACTTTTAATGATGTAGGTTCAGAAGCTTTGCAGTCACAACCAGAGCGCTTGAAGGTAGCAAGCTACTGTCGTGTTAGTACGCTTTCTGACCCCCAGGAAGAATCGTTGGAGAACCAAATCATCCACTATACCAATTACATTCGCTCCAACTCTAAGTGGGAGTTTGCTGGTATCTTTTCGGACCAAGGCAAGTCGGGAACAAAAACCATGAGTAGGACAGGTTTTAATAAAATGGTTCGCTATGCACTTGATGGGAAGATTGATGTTATCCTTTGCAAGTCTATCTCCCGCTTTGCCAGAAATGTACTTGACACCCTTGATACAGTAAGACTTTTAAAAGAGAATGGCGTGAAAGTTATCTTTGAGAGAGAAAATATCGATACGGGGGAAATGCAAAGCGAATTTATTCTTACCATGCTAGCAGTAACTGCTCAAGAAGAAAGTCGTAGTATTTCTGATAATGCTACATGGTCTGTTACCAGGCGCTTTGAGCGGGGAGATCCAATCTTTGTAAGAGTACTCGGTTATACCAAAGATGAAGCAAAAGCTTGGATAATAGTTGAAGAAGAGGCTAAGGTGGTGAAAGAAGCTTTTGATGAATGCCTTAAGGGGAAAAGCCTAACGCAGATTGCCAAGATGTTCATTCGAAAAGGCTATAAGAAAGCCAATGGGAGAAGAGATTGGTCTGCAATTGCTGTGAGAGACATCTTAAAAAACGAGCGTTATACAGGTGATGTCCTCTGCCAGAAGACTTATACCAAAGATCACTTGAGCCAACGACGCATGATCAATGATGGCACAAAAACTAAATACCTTATTAAAGAGCACCATGAACCAATTGTGGGGAGAGAGATTTTTAATAGAGTTCAGCAGATTCTTGCCAGAAAAACTAGAAAAGTGAAGAAGGGGCCAAAGAAAACTTACCCTTTATCAGGAAGACTTGTGTGTGCAGAGTGTGGCGGTAACCTCCAGAGGTTTCTATGTAGGGGAAAAGTCACATGGCGATGCGGCAATAGTACAAAGAGCAAAATGCTTTGTAATATGACTGGCATCAGAGAAGAAAATATCCTAAAAGCAATCATGGAAGTTTTTAAAAAGAGATATCAGATTAATAAAACTGGCCCTAGTAAACATCAGAGTATCAAATTGATAAAAGAACTTCTAAAAGCATCATACATAGTAGAAGCTGAGCAGAATCAGCTTCGATTAGAACTTGAAAGAGCTCTTCAAGCAGAGAATGCGGCCATTATAAATTGTGCTGATACTACAGATTTAGCAAACAAACGCACTTCTATTGAAGAAAAAATTGCTGTAAGAAAACCCTGGTGGGACCTGATAGACAAAGACGATTTTTACAAGAAAGAAGCGTTAGATATTTTAGAAAAAATGAAATCTATGGAGGGGCTAACAAAAGAGTCAATGCAAAATATATACAATATCAAATTTCTCAGAGCTTGGGTGGTACGCGTAAAAGCGATATCACCTTTTTTGTTTTCCATTACATGGGTGAATGGTGATGAAACTGAAGTAGAGCTTAGGGAGGGGGAGAGTGCTATTGAATACAAAGATAAATGGGGAGAGCATGAATCCACATGTTAGGGTTATTCCTGCAACAGGTAGGACTGGTAGAAATGTTGAAAACCTAGGAGGGCAAAAGAAACGGATAGCTGCATATGCTCGGGTTTCAACTCTTCTAAATGACCAACAAAGTTCATATGAGCTACAAGTTGCATATTACACTGAATATATTCTAAAAAATCCCGCATGGGAGCTTTATAAAATATTCACAGACGAGGGGATTGGCGGAACTTCCACAAAGAACAGAACAGGATTTCTGGAAATGATTGAAGATGCGAAAAATGGAAAGATTGACTATATTATTACTAAATCCATCAGTAGATTTGCACGTAACACTTTGGACTGCATCTCAACGGTCCGCATGTTAAAGAACTTGCCAAATCCTTGTGGGGTCTATTTTGAAAAAGAAAATATAGATACATTAGATAGCAAGAGCGAATTTCTCCTCACGATCCTATCCTCGCTCGCACAAGAGGAAAGCCGCAGTGTGAGTGAAAACACCAGATGGTCATGGAGTAAAAGGTGCAGTCGAGGTGAAATACACTGCCCTACCACATACTTTTTGGGGTACGATACAGATAAAGATGGGAACATCATCATAGATGAAAAACAGGCAGCAGTAGTCAGAAGGATTTTTCGAGAATTTCTAGAGGGGAAGGGCACACCTACAATTGCACGAGGATTAATGAGAGATGGGATCCTTACAGCTAGAGGTAACCAGAAATGGACTGGCGATGCCGTATATAAAATTCTTAAGAATGAAAAATATATGGGCCACTGCCTAGCTCAAAAGACAGTCACTCTGGATTTCCTGACCCATAAGAGGGTGGCAAACAAAAATATTCAGCCCCAATACTATATCAAAAACAGCCTCCCAGGCATTATATCAGAAGAGGATTGGAATGCCGTCCAGGAAGAATTAAAACGAAGAAAAAATATGCTTCATGACCCTGATGGAAAATACCGGATGGGGTATAGCGGGAAAGCTCCTTTTTCCAATAAGCTCGTCTGCGGTATATGTGGCAGGCCTGTGATAAGAAGAAGGCTCACCTCCAAAAAGAAAGGGGAGAGGTACCATTTCTCAGCTTGGCAATGTCGGGTTAGCGCAAAATGCAGCAAAGAAGAAATTACATGTAACTCAAAATATGTGTGGGAAGAGGCGTTAGAGAAGGCTTTCATGAAATTACTCTTTGAAAGTAAAGAAGAGAAAGACCTAATCATTAGTGATGCAAAAAAAGCCATAAGTGAGTGCTCACTAGCAGATGAAGAAGAAGCACGATTAGTAGAATTAGAAAACCAAATAGATAGGGTAACAGACCAAATTAGCCAAATGGCAGCAAGAGAAACTGCTACAAATGACCCTGTATACGATGCTAACTTAAGACACTTGATTTACGAACAAGAAATACTGCAGATGGAGTATGACGGACTTTACAAGAACAAGCAAGAGAGTATTTTTCTAAAAAACCACCTTGAGGAGCTACTAAATTACCTGGATGAAATTGAAGAACCAACAGATAAGTTCAGAGATGATATCTTTTCTAAAACTGTGGAGCGAGGCACCCTGCATGAAAACTACCAGGTAGAATTCAAATTCAAATGCGGCATCACCCGCACCACTTACTCTAAAAGACATTTGCTAAAATAATAAAAAACTCCAATTCACTAAGAAATAACTTGAAATATCTATCTAGCTGAGGCATAGATAGGACAGGATTAAACCTTAGTGGAAAGGAGTTTTTTTGTGTCTAAATATCCAGAGTACTTTGAGTGGAAAAATGTATTGTGGGATCCCCTCTATGAAAAGAAAAAAAGCCCCGTTGACAATAAAGACCAAAAAACTCGTGTGGCGGCTTACTGTCGGGTAAGTGTTAAGCGGGAAGATGGATACAAATCCTTAGAAAATCAAGTAAGCTACTATACCCAATTTATCAAAAGCCAAAAGAACTACAGACTAGCAGGTGTCTACTTTGACTTTGGAATTTCAGCTGTAAGTAGCGATAAAAGAAATGGCTTCAAGCGACTAATTAGACATTGCAAAGAAGAAAGAATTGACTTAATTCTCACTAAAAACGTATCCCGATTTTCTCGAAACTCAAAAGAACTGCTAGAGGTGGTAAAGCAGCTAACTGAATTAGGCATTACAATCTATTTTGAAAGAGAGAACATAGACACCTCTAGAGACTACAATTCATTTATCTTCTCTGTTCAAGCTGCAGTAGCTCAGGATGAAATTGAGACTGCCTCCCAGCTTTGTAAATATGGGTATGAAAAAAAGCTAATGAAGGGCAAGCCCAACTTTAGAAACCCCTATGGCTATGATGTAACTTTTAAAGATGGTGAAACCATAGTGACTATTAATGAAGCAGAAGCTAAAGTCGTCAAGTGGATTTATCAGCAGTTCCTTCAGGGGAAAACCTACGCAGAGATTAACCGAGAGCTAATCAAAAATGGCATCAAAACTAAAAAAGGCAATATTCGCTGGGAAAGCACTGTGGTAAAAAAGATACTCACCAGTGTCGTTTATATAGGGAACAAACTTGCAAGATCTAGGACTAAAGATTTTCTAACTGGAAAGATCAAAAAAACAACAGACAGGGAGCAGTATTTAATAACAAACACTCATCCGGCCATAATCACCGAAGATGTTTTTAACTTAGCTCAAGAGCGAGTAAAAAAGGCAGGCAAAAAAAGCCATAACAGCAATAATAAGCAAAGAAAAAGGGCCTTTTCAAAGCGCATTATCTGTGGGCGTTGCGAGAAAAGGTACCGTGCCCAATACAATACAAGGTGGGACTGCCCCAATGCTCTTCCCAGTGTCAACTTATGTAAAGCAAAAAGGCTAAGTGATAATGAGCTTAAAGAAATGTCTTTAAAAGCTTTTCAAGAGAGATTTAACACATTAACAGAACTTATAAAAATTTTGCAACATATCAACCAGAATGATCACTTTGAATTTCATCGATTAAAAATGTTAACAGAGATTGAGATCCTTAAAAGCAAGGGCCTAGACATAGTAGCAAGAAGAGAAGAATACGCCAAGTTTGAAGAGCGGGTCTCAAAAATTGAAGCTGATAGAACTTATCGGGATCAGGCTATCAATTGGCTTACAAGCCTTAAAAATATAGATGAATTTAGGGATGAGATAACTGTAGAACTAATCAGAGCTTGGGTTATGGAAATAGCAGTTTATTCAAAGGATGCTTTTATCATAAAGTGGATTGATGAAAAAGAAACGGTAATTGGTGAAACTGAGATAGAAGAAATCAAAAAACAAATCACTGAACAAGAAATAATATCAACAATAGAGTTAAACCACAAACCACCAATCCAATTAGAACAAATAGAAGCTGCACTGTCAGTTAGCAGCAGAGAGGAGGTCAAGAACATGACTGTTGAAGCTCGCACTGAAGAAGTACAGAATGAGGTAATAAAGCTTGAGCCTGGAATGGGAATTGCGGCAGTTAAAAACCTTAAGAAAAGCCTTAGTAAAGCCAAAGCATTAAATATATTGAGCAAAAAGGATAAGAAGTTAAAAGTGGCATCCTATTGCCGGGTATCAACCCTTGAGGGTCAGCAGCAAGTATCGTTACAAACACAAATTGCTTATTATACCTACCTGATACTTAAAAACCCCCAGTGGGAATTTGCTGGAATTTATGCAGATAAGGGGTTATCTGGAACTTCTACTGAACATAGAGAAGAATTTAATAAAATGTTAGAAGCGGCAAAAGCAGGAAAAATCGATTTAATTATTACCAAATCAATCTCTAGGTTTAGCCGCAACGTGGTAGATGTTCTTGAAATAATCAAAACTCTAAGGGAACTACCAAACCCTGTGAACTGTTACTTTGAAAAAGAAAATATTAATACAGCAGATAAGGAAGCATCCATGTTAATTACCTTAATGGGAGCTGTTGCAGAAAATGAAGTGGTGAACCTTTCTAAAAATACCAGATGGGGTATTACAAAGCTTGCCCAGAGGGGTATCATTCATAAAACAACCAACATCTATGGCTATCATATTGATAAAGACCGAAACTGGGAGATTGTCCCCGAAGAAGCAGAAGTCATCCGCTTTATTGCCAAAGAGTATGTGGCAGGAAGTAGGTATAAAAATATTATTCAAAAGCTCCATGCTAAAGGGATAAAAAGTCCATCTGGTAAAGCCTATTGGAATGATCATCAAATCAGACAAATGCTAAAAAATGAAAAGTATAAAGGCGACTATCTGTACCAAAAGCACTTTACCCCTGAGGTTATCGGAAGTAAGATTAGAGTTAACAATGGAGAAGTGGCCCAGTACTATAT
>NZ_JBNPXS010000048.1:0-20740 GCF_050433185.1 Desulfitispora alkaliphila | reverse complement strand
TATGTAAAATTATTGAATAAATAAAAATAAATGCAAGAATATTTCTTCTTAATTCTGGTTGTACTATGGTGATAAGTTTTTATGCAACACTAGTGATTTTATATAGATTGATACAAATTGCTAATAAGTGTTAGAATATAACAATGAGCTCAATATAGGAGGTTGTATAAGTGGGACTTTATAAGATAAAAAGCTATGGCTGTCAAATGAATGAAAGAGATGCAGAGACATTAGCGGGAATATTATGTCAGCATGGCTACAAGGAAACAGAAGAATTTGAAGATGCTGACATTATTATCCTGCATACATGCTGTGTTAGGGAAAGTGCAGAAAATAAAATCCTTGGTAAAATAGGTGAACTGAAGCACCTAAAAGAAAAAAAACCAGAACTTATAATAGGGGTGTGTGGTTGTATGGTGCAGCAACCTGAAGCAGCGGACAAGCTTAAGGCTAGAGCTCCCCATGTGGATATAATCTTTGGAACCCACAACTTGCATCAGTTACCTGAATTTATTACTCAGGTAAAGGAATTTGATCAGCAAATTACATCAGTTTGGTCTAAAGAAGGGGAAATAGTTGAAGATTTGCCTAGCATGAGAAAAGATAAGATTAAAGCTTATGTAAACATTAGTTATGGCTGCGATAATTTTTGCACCTACTGTATTGTTCCTTACGTGAGGGGGAGGGAGCGAAGCAGGAAGCCTGAAGCTATCATAGCTGAAATTAATAAACTAAAGGCAGAAGCCTTTAACGAAGTGATGCTTTTAGGTCAAAATGTAAACTCCTACGGTAAAGATTTGGAACAAAAAATGGATTTTGCAGATTTACTTAGAAAAATAGATGCAGAGACAGAGATGCCACGAATAAGATTTATGACCTCACACCCTCGGGATTTCAATAGGAAGACAGTTGAAGCTATTGCCGAATCAGACAGCGTTTGTCCTCAGATTCACCTTCCTATTCAAGCTGGTAGCGATAGAATACTAAAAAAAATGAATCGTGGTTATACTAGGGAAGAGTATCTTGAGTTAATAGATATGATTAAAGAAATATTACCGGAAGCTAGTCTTACTACAGACATAATTGTAGGTTTTCCTGGGGAAACAGAGGAAGACTTTGAATTCACTTTAGAGGCAGTGAGAAGGGCAGAGTATGATAATGCATATACGTTCATGTATTCTAAAAGGTCAGGTACTCCGGCAGCTGAAATGATTGAGCAGGTTGAGGAACAAATAAAAAAAGATAGATTACATAAACTAATCGAAGTTCAAAACGAAATAAGCTACAAGAAAAACAAGCCATTATTGGGTAAAAAAGTAACAGTGTTAGTGGAAGGTGTTAGCAAAGGTAACCCGGATAAACTTGCGGGCAGAACAAGTACTAATAAGATTGTTACTTTTGCCGCAGACCGTAGTCTAATAGGTAAATTTGTTGATGTTGAGATAACTGAAACTAAGACTTGGTCATTAGAAGGGACACTTTTTTAAATTTTAGGCAGGAATTACTTATTATATATAGAAAGAGTATGTTATGCCAAAATTATGGAGGTGAAATTATGTCAGTAATAGAGCAAGCAAAAACTCTTGGAGCAGCTATTGCTAGTAGTCCTGAGTTAGAGCAACTTAAAAATGCTGAAGCGCGAATGACTGTTGATCCTACTGCAGGAGAAATCATTCAGGAATTCCAACAAAAGCAACAAGAGTTACAACAACTTCAGATGCAAGGTAAAGAATTAACCGAAGAGCAAAAGCAAGCTGTTGAGTCATTGGAAGCTAAGATGCAAGGTAATGACTCAATTAGTTCTTATATGAAAGCTCAACAAGACTTTGAACAACTTTTGCAACAGGTAAATACAATTATTAGTTCAGCTATCAGTGGTGATCAGGGTTGTAGCGATTCTAGCTGCGGTTCCGGTTGTAGCGGTTGCTAAATTTACTTAAAGAAAGGCAGAGAGCGAATCTCTGCTTTTTTTTTTGTTATTTTACTGCTATTTTAACTGTGTTATAATGTCATATAATCACTTAAAATGGGGGACTAAAGGTGAATAAGCTGACACCAATGATGAAACAGTACCTAGAGATTAAAAGTAGATACAAAGATTGCATCTTATTTTTTCGCTTGGGAGACTTTTATGAGATGTTTTTTGAGGATGCTGAAGTTGCATCTCAAGAATTGCAGATAGCTCTTACTAGTAGAGATGGGGGCAAAAGTAGCAAAGTGCCCATGTGTGGTGTACCGTACCATGCTGCTAAAAACTATATTGCTCGCTTGGTTCGGGGTGGTTACAAAATTGCCATATGTGAACAGCTAACCGATCCAAAGGAAAGCAAGGGGATTGTAGAAAGAGATGTAGTGCGAATTATTACTCCAGGGACTCTAATAGAAGAAGAGCTATTGGTTGAGGATCAGAACAATTACATAATGGCAATTGTATTGAAAAATAATATATTCGGAGTGGCATATACGGACTTTTCTACAGGGGAGTTTAAACTGACTCAATTTGCAGATAACAGGGAAAATGTTATCAATGAAATAAACCGGATTCAACCTGTAGAGATAATAGTGGAGAAAAAAGAGGAGTTATCCTTTATTGATAAAGCTAATTTAAATATAAACAATACAGTATCAGTTTTAGAACAAGAAGATGTAAATTATAAAAAGAGTAAGGAAATTATTTTGGAGCAGTTTAAGGGGCAATCCTTAGAGGCCTTTGGTTGTGAAAAAGAAGATGTGGCTGTAATTGCAGCGGGATCTTTACTTGAATATGTAAATAACACTCAAAAAGCAAATATCAAACATATTGAAAAAATATCCTACTATACTGTAGGCGATTTTATGACATTAGATTATTCTACTAGAAGAAATTTAGAGTTAACTACTACCATGAAAAATAACCAAGAAAAAGGCTCCTTATTTTGGGTTCTTAATGAAACTGTTACAGCAATGGGAGGAAGATTGCTGCGAAACTGGCTAAATCAGCCCTTGATTTCTATATCGGAAATTGAAAAACGTCAGGAAGCAGTTGCCCAGTTAGTAGATGAAAATATAATTAGGGAAGAGATTAGAAATAAGTTAAAGAAGGTTTATGACTTGGAAAGGTTAATTAGTAAAATATGCATAGGCAGTGGGAATCCTCAGGATTTAATTAAGTTAAAGCACTCAATTAGTGTAATTAGAGATATAAAAGAGCTAATTGCTCACAGCAGTACTCGGGCTTTACAAAGAGCACATGAGGAGATAGATCCACTGTTAGACATATTTCAGATCATTGATAGTGCTGTAGTTGAAGAAGCTCCAAGTACCACAGCAAAAGGGGAAATTATTAAATCCGGTTACTCTAAAGAAGTTGATGAGCTGCGGCATATCTCTACAAACGGTAAAAAGTGGATCATAGATTATGAACATCAGCAGCGGGAAACAACAGGAATTAAATCATTAAAAATCCGATTTAATAAGGTTTTTGGCTATTATATTGAAGTAACCAAATCAAACTTAGCTTTAGTTCCAGACTATTATCAAAGAAAACAAACCCTTGCAAACTGTGAGCGTTATATAACACCAGAGCTAAAAGAATACGAAGAAAAAATCACCAATGCAGAGTCGTTACTAGTTGAAAAAGAACAAAAGATATTCGGAGATATCACTGGCTTAGTAGGACAAGCAAGGGCTAGAGTGCAAAAAAGTGCATATCTATTGGCTATGATTGATGTAATGGCAAACTTTGCCCATATAGCCATAAAACGCAATTATAGTATGCCTAAAATAAATACAGAGGGAGTTATTAAGTTTGAAGATGCAAGACATCCAGTAATAGAAGTAATTGAAAAAAATAGCTTTGTTCCAAACAGCATAGAATTAAATGATGATGAATTCTTCCACATTATAACGGGCCCTAATATGGCTGGAAAATCCACCTTTGCGCGTACAGTAGCATTACTGACCCTTTTAGCACAGATTGGAAGTTTTGTGCCGGCGCGGAGGGCTAATATTGATATTAGGGACCGCATCTTTGCTCGTGTAGGGGCGGCGGATGACCTCACAACTGGTCAGAGCACCTTTATGGTTGAAATGAATGAAGTTGCTAACATTTTGAACAATTCTTCGGATAAAAGTTTAATAATACTAGACGAAGTTGGTAGGGGGACTAGTACCTTTGACGGTTTAAGTATTGCGTGGGCTATTACAGAATATATTCACGATTCAATAAAAGCTAAAACAATTTTTGCTACCCATTACCACGAACTGACTAGTTTAGAGCAACAGCGGTCTGGTATTAAAAACTATAGCGTTTTAGTTAAAGAAGATAAAGATGATGTAATTTTTCTGCACAAAATTGTACCAGGTGGTACGGATAAAAGCTATGGTATCCATGTTGCAAAATTAGCTGGTCTTCCTAAAAAAGTCCTATCAAGTGCAGAGAAAATTTTAACAAGTTTAGAAGGAAATCAAAGTGCCAAAGGTGAAGAAGATATAAAAACAAAAGCAGAAACAAAAACAGCCGAAGCCGTAGAATTTACCAACCCGAAAAGCAATAGCCAAGAATTAGAGGCAGAGATACTAGAAAAAATTAATGAATTAGATTTAATCAATATGACTCCTTTAGATGCAATAAATTTTCTGCATCAATTAAAGCTTAGTTGCAGTTCAAAAAGAGGTGTAAGTTCTAATGAGTAATATCCACTTACTGGATTACCATACTACGAACATGATTGCAGCAGGTGAAGTTGTAGAAACACCAGTATCGGTGGTAAAAGAGTTAGTAGAAAATTCAATAGATGCTGGTTCCTCTAGAATAGAAGTGTACATTGAACGGGGAGGAAAGGCTGTTACCGGTGTTTCTGATAATGGCAATGGAATGTCGAGAGATGATTTGCTCTTGGCATTTAAAAAGCACTCTACTAGTAAAATTAAAGAAATAGACGATTTACGCACGCTATCAACTTTAGGGTTTAGGGGAGAAGCCTTACCTAGTATTGCCTCAGTGGCAAGAATACAAGTTAGGACAAAAGAAAAAGAGGCGTTAACTGGTTGCACTATGACCATAGAGGCTGGGGAAGAAAGTGAAGTAAAAGAAATCGGCTGTAGTGATGGAACTAATATTGTAGTTAAAGACCTGTTCTTCAATACTCCCGCAAGGCTAAAATTCATGAAAAGTGATAGTGCATATCACGCCCAGATTTCTGATTTAGTCTCAAAAATTGCCCTATCTCACCCTGATAAAGTATTTATTTTGCGTACAGACAAAAAAACCATTATTCAAACTCCGGGCAATAACCGCTTGCTAGATGTGATAGCTTCAATTTGGGGAACTGGAATTACTAAACATCTTACTAAAATAGAGTTTAAAAGTAATGACATAAATGTTGAAGGCTTTATCAGTAGCCCTAGCTATTACAGGACAAATCGAAAATCCCAAGTGCTTTTTGTAAACAATCGTTTGGTAAAGTCAGAAGCACTAACCAATGCAATTGAAGGATGTTACAAAACTCTCTTACCAATTCGTAGATTTCCAATTTTCGTCTTAGGGATCACACTAAGTCCCGACAAAGTAGATGTTAATATCCATCCGGCTAAAACTGAGGTTCGGTTTACAAATGAGGATGTTGTTCATCAAGTTTTAGCAGAAGCGGTGGCAGGTGACTTAAACAAGGCAACTACTAATGATTTTAATAGTGTTTTTCAGGTCAAGGATACTTCCTTTAAAGATAAACCTAAAATTGATAAAGTCAAAGAAGTTAATAAAACAGAAGAGAAACGAGAAACATTTGAACAACTACCATCAAATATATGGAAATCACAAAATATAAAAAAAAGCGCAGATATCCCTAAAAAAGAGCTTATTAAAGCTCCTGAAACACCAGTATACAAGGCAGAAGACCATAATGATTATGTGATAATTGGCCAACTGGACAACTCCTATATATTGTGTGAAAGCAAAGGAGACTTATTTTTATTTGATCAGCATGCAGCTCACGAGCGAATTATTTATAACAGGATGATGGAAAAAGCAAAGAATGGAAGTGGCGGTGAGAGGCAACAACTATTAATTCCAGTGCAATTAGATTTAACCAATAGTGAGTCTCAAGTTTTGATAAATAATATCGACACCTTGTTAGATTTTGGTTTTACCATAGAGCACTTTGGCAATAATAGTTTTCTGTTGCGAGAAGTGCCTCAGGAAATAAATATAGGTCATGAGGAGCTAGTTTTCAGAGAAATCTTAGATATGTTGAGTAAAGGAGGATCTATTGATGGTGATACTATGTATCATCAAGCATGTGTCATAATGGCATGTAAAAGGGCTGTCAAAGCAGGCCAAAAGCTTAGCTTTGCAGAAATGAAAAACATAATAAATTTAATACCAAAAGAAGAGAATGGAGTGACATGTCCCCATGGTAGGCCTACAGTAATATCATTCTCTAATGAATTTATTGCTAGAAAATTTCTAAGGTAAGCTAAAGGATGTGTATATATGCTAGTTAAAGATATCATGAGAAGAGAAGTGATTTCAATTAAGTGCGGACAAACACTTCTAGATGCTATTGAATGCTTTGATGAATATAGAATATATACACTACCTGTTCTAAGTGATACAGGTAAACTAAAGGGACTCATAATGAAGTCTCACTTATTGAACATAATTAAAAATGGGATTACTTTAGGCACACCAGTTGAAAATATAATGCTATTAGATGTGGTTAAGGTAACGGCAAATATGTCAATTAGAACCATAGGGGATTTAATCAGAAGTGAAAATATAGGACGGTTTCCTGTGGTAGATAAAGGCAATAAGTTAATCGGTCTTGTTACTAAGACTGATGTGCTAGCAAGGTTAGCTGAGGAAACTGAAAAAATACTGCAAGAAACAGAAATAATACTAAATAGCGCTGATAGTGGTGTTGTAGCTATTGATAATAATAAGAATATAAGAGTCCTAAATAAGTCTGCAAAAAGTATGTTCAACTTAAACGTAAAGAAGTCTTATACTGGACTGAACATTATCCCTAATATTGACTTTGAGCCATTGCTGGAAGTAATGGAGACTGGTATACCCATTAATTCTTATAAGTGTAGAATTAATGAAATTCCAATTGTTGCTCACATAACCCCTGTTATTAGCAGTGATAAAATAATGGGGGCAGTAAGTGTGCTGCAGGATATGACAAAACTAGAAAATATAGCTGAGGAATTAGAAGAGGTAAAAAATTTAAAAAATATACTACAAACATTGGCTGAAAACCCTTATGAAGCTGCCATTGTAATTGATGATAAGGGCGTTATTCAGCTAATTAATAATACCTACTGTGATTTTTTAGAAGTTGAAAAAGAAGAAGTGATAGGGAAGAAAATAGAAGATATTATTCCTGAGACAAAGATGTACGAAGTACTGGAAACTGGTAACCCTCAATTAGCTGAATTGTGGCAGGTAAGGGGAAAAGAAGTTGTAGTTATGAGAGTACCTATAATCAATAAAAACGGGGAAATTGTAGGAGCCATAGGCAAGAGCTTATTCGCAGATATATCTTTGGCTAAGGACTTTGCTTCTAGAACTAATAAAATAAAAACAGAGCTTGCCTACTATAAAGAAGAATTGGAAAAAGAAAGGCAGAGCAAATATAATTTTGATCATATAGTTGGAAAAAGTGAAAAAATAAAGTGGCTTAAACGCAAAGCTCAGCGCGCAGCTCAGACTAATTCAACAGTCTTAATTATGGGTGAAAGTGGAACTGGCAAGGAGTTGCTAGCCCATGCAATCCATCAATCTAGCTGTAGAAAGAATGCTCCTTTTATTAAGATTAATTGTGCAGGAATACCTGAAAATCTACTGGAGTCAGAACTATTTGGTTATGATGAAGGGGCATTTACTGGAGCGCGAAGGGGTGGAAAACCAGGGAAATTTCAGTTAGCTGACAAAGGAACTATCTTTTTGGATGAAATAGGAGACATGCCTTTAACTATGCAAGCTAAGCTGTTGCGTGTTTTGCAAGAAAGAGAAGTTGAACCAGTGGGCAGTAATGAAACAATAAAAATCGATGTGAGGGTTATTGCTGCTACTAATAAAAACCTAGAAGAATTAGTGCAACAGGGTGAATTCAGAGAAGACCTTTATTATAGGCTAAATGTTGTGAATCTGATAACTCCTCCCTTAAGGCATAGAAAAGAAGATATTCCCTTACTGTGTGAGTACATAATTAATAAATTAAATAGCCAGTTACTGAGAAATGTTAAGAATATCAGTGATCAAGCAATGGAAAAAATAATTAGATATCCTTGGCCTGGTAATATTCGCGAATTGCAGAATATCATTGAAAGAGCTATAAACCTAACAGATGACGATAGTTTACATGAAGAACATTTTCCTTCCTTAAAGAAGGAGGGAGAAAAAAACAATTCTGAAGATGAGAGTCGTGGGATAGTGAAAGAGCAAAAATTAAAAACTCTATCTCAAGCTTTAGAAGATGCAGAAAAAAAGGCTATAATGAAAGCACTGGAGTACACGAACAACAATAAGAATGAAGCGGCAAAGTTATTAAATATTCATAGGTCAATGTTGTACCGCAAATTGAATAAATTTAATTTATTAGATTAAATATCCAAAAATGCTAAAATGTCCTATTGGGGTGTCCTATTAGGTAGACGCTAGTCTACTAAATAGGACACTTTTTATATGTCAAAATCTTATTTATCAGAAAATTTAATTTTTTTTTAAAAGGACAAAAGCTACTGCTTTAACTCCTTTTAGGAACAAATAAACGGAATAAAACTAATTTTCGGAAAACTGGCACGGTTTTTGCTTCTAGATATTAGTAGGTTGAAAATATTTTTCTGAGGATGGTTAGGTATGGATTTCAGATACTCAGCAGGAAATATCACAATAAAAAAAATGGTGAACAACTTTGGAGAGCAAAATCTCATGCCTATATACAACACTAACTGTCAGAGTACTATTTTTAAAAAAATTAACTGTAAGTTAAAAGAACACAGTTTTTTGGCACTACCAATTCCCAGTGAATATAACGGATTTGACTGTGATGCTATAAGTCTATTTATAGCCTTGGATAAAATAGCTAGGTACTCCATAGACGCAGCACTCTTTATAGTATACAACAATTTAGCTGTGTACTCTTTGCTATTATCAGGCAGTGATACCCAGAAGCTAACATACCTAATAGATATCTCAGAGAAAGGGCGGATGCTTGCCTTTTGCCCAGCTTATGAGTATTTTAGCGAAGAAAAAATTAATGTTCTAATTCAGAAAAATAGTAATAGTTTAATTTTGAAGGGATCTTGTCCTGTAAATAAATATCAAGCAGAAGCAGACTACTTTATCTTGTTAGCTCGTGTGGAAACTCAAAATTCCAAGAGTGCTTTTAGATTGGTTATCGTAGATAGAAGTAAAGTAACCATTGTCAATAGGGGAGTGAGCAAAGGTTTTATAGTTAAATTAGAAGAGGTCAAAATAAACGAAACTGCTTTAATGGTAACTAACCAGGTTTTTCAAATGGGTTTAATGGACTTAACAGCAATAGCAGTAGGGATAGCCCGGCAAAATGTAAAACACAGCCTTGCCAACAATTCTAGCCAAGAGTCTAGTTACTTGCTAACCAAAATTTTATCTAAGCTGGAATCTACTAATTTATTAGCTTATAAAGCAGCATACCTAAAAGATCAAGGTCTTCCATTTTATCAAGAAGCATTTCTTTCAAATCTAGGCGCTAACGAAGTAGCTACAGAAACCTGTATTTATGTAAACAAAAAAAATATTGAGTGGGAAAGTGAAGAGGAAGTATTGACTAAATCCCTTTACTTAAAGAAGTTATCAGAAAAGGTATTAAAGCACTGTGAAGTAACATGGGACTTATGATTTTAGGGAGGTGATGGCTAAAGGCTTTTTCTTAGTATAACTTTTTCAATTTAAATAGAAGGAGGTAAGTATAAAATGCGCAAAATAAAAACAGCTGCTGTACTGGGGGCTGGAGTAATGGGAGCTACAATTGCTGCCCATTTAGCAAATGTAGGTATTAAGTGCTATTTACTAGATATTGTTCCTAATAGTTTAACACCTGAAGAAGAAAAAAAGGGGTTAACATTAGAGGATCCAGCGGTTAGAAATAGACTGGCGCAAAATGGATTGAAAAATATTATGAAGGCAAAGCCTGCAGCCTTTTACAGCAAGGTAAATGCAGAATTAGTTACTGTGGGGAATATGGAGGATAACTTTGATTGGCTTTCTGAATGCGATTGGATTGTAGAGGTTGTAATTGAGAGGCTTGATATCAAACAATCACTTTACAGTAGAATTGCAGACGTGAAAAAAGAGGATGCCATAATAAGTTCTAATACATCTGGGTTATCTATAAATAAAATGGTTGAGCATTTACCCGATGAATTTCAAGAGAACTTCTTAGGGACGCACTTTTTCAACCCACCTAGATACATGAAACTCCTAGAGCTAATTCCAACTGAAAAGACAAAGCCTGAGTTGCTTGAATACATGAGGGAGTTTAGTGAGAATGTTCTAGGGAAAGGCGTAGTTTTTGCCAAAGATACGCCAAACTTTATTGCAAACAGAATCGGCATATTTGGGATGCTTACAACAATCAAAAGTATGATAGCAAAAGATTATAGTATTGATGAAATCGAAAAAATAACTGGGCCTGCCCTGGGGAGACCTAAGAGTGCATCCTTTAGAACATTAGACCTAGTTGGCTTAGACACATTTGCACACGTGGCAAAGAATGTACAAGACAATGTTCAAGATGAAAAAGAGAAAGAAACCTTTACTGTTCCTCAGTTTGTGCTAGACATGATCGAAAAGGGATGGTTAGGTCAAAAATCAAAACAGGGCTTTTTCCAAAAGGTGAAGAAGGACGGCAAGTCAGAGATCCTTACCTTAGATTACAAGACATTAGAATATAAGCCAAAGGAAAAGGTTGGTTTCCCATCCTTGGAGGCTGCTAAAAATGCAAAAACCCCTGGGGATTCTATTAAAGCAGTAGTTTATGCAAAAGACAGAGCTGGGGAATTTGCTTGGGACAACATAAAAAATGTCTTACTATATTCAGCTAAATTGTTGCCGGGAATATCAGACTCTATTGTGGATGTAGATAATGCTATGAAGTGGGGCTTTAACTGGAAATTAGGTCCCTTTGAAACATGGGATGCAATAGGATTAGAAAAGTCAGTTGAGAAAATGAAAAGTGAAGGGGAAGAAATACCTCAAGTAGTTGAGGATTTACTTGCCAAGGGGTACAAGAGCTTCTATAAGGAAACTGAGCAGGGCAGAGAGTTTTTTGATTTTAAATCAAAGGAATATAAGCCGGTTGACGTTTCTCCAAGAGAGATTAACCTTAAGAAGGTTAAAAAGGCAAATGGTGTAGTAAAGTCTAATGCAGGTGCTAGTCTAATTGATTTAGGAGATAATGTTTATTGCTTAGAATTCCATTCCCATAGCAATGCCATCGGAGCAGATATCTTATCCATGATTAACTACAGTGTGGACTACGTGGAACAAAATGGTATGGGACTGGTAGTGGCAAATCAAGGTAAAAACTTTAGTGTTGGTGCAAATCTAATGATGATTTTAATGGAGGCGCAGGATCAGTACTTTGATGAAATAGATTTAATGATTAGACACTTCCAGAAAGCCTTAATGAATCTTAAGTACTGTGAGAAGCCTGTAGTTGCAGCACCCCATGCAATGGCACTTGGTGGTGGATGTGAGGTTGTGCTGCATAGTCACAAGGCAACGCCAGCAGCAGAATCCTATCTAGGACTAGTGGAACTGGGAGTAGGTGTAATTCCAGCTGGTGGAGGAACTAAAGAGATGGCATTGAGAGCATCTGAACAAGCCGGTGATAAAAAGGTAGACCTACAGCCATTTATAAATAAAGCTTTTGAAACAGTGGCAATGGGTAAAGTGGCTACTAGTGCTCAAGAGGCTAAGGAAATGGGCTTTATCAGAGAAACTGATAGAGTAGTTGTAAATACTGATCACGTAATTTATCAAGCTAAGCAAACTGTGTTAGCTATGGATACACAAGGTTTTGAGCCATTTAAACCTAAGCCAATTAGAGTTGTTGGAGAGGCAGGTTTAGCTGTATTGAGGCTTGCAACTTACAGTATGAAAGAAGCAGGATATATTAGTGAATACGATCAATATCTAGCCAATCAGTTTGGATATGTGTTGACTGGGGGGAACGTACCTGCTAATACGTTAGTTAGTGAGGAATACTTGCTGGACTTAGAGAGAGAGGTTTTTGTGAAGCTGTGCGCTGAAACTAAAACACAAGAGCGTATGCAGTACATGTTGTCTAAAGGAAAACCATTGAGAAACTAATCAAAGGGGGGTTGAATGATGAATGAAGCTGTTATTGTTGCGGGAACTAGAACGGCTATCGGAAAAGCCAACAGAGGGACGTTAAAAGATACAAGACCAGAAGAGCTGGCAGCTCATGTTATTTCAAATTGCTTGAAGCAAACTCCAGATTTAAATCCGAAAGAAATAGAAGATTTAATTCTAGGATGCTCATTCCCGGAGGGGGAGCAGGGAATGAATACTGCTAGGATTATGGGGTTAAGAGCTGGATTACCTGAGGACGTGCCGGGTGTCACAGTTAATAGATTTTGTTCTTCGGGCTTACAAACAATCGCCATGGGAGCGGAAAGAATCATGGCAGGTTTTGCAGAGGTGATTATGGCTGGAGGAGTAGAGAGTATGTCTGCTGTTCCCATGGGGGGGAACAAAATTGCTCCAGACCCATATATGATGGATAACTATCCGGATGTTTATCTGTCCATGGGCCTAACAGCTGAAAATGTTGCTCAGAGATATAATATATCCCGGGAGGAGCAGGACCAATTTGCTCTAGAGAGTCACCAGAAGGCTGCTGCAGCAATTAAAAACGGAAGATTTGAAGATGAAATAACTCCTATCACAATAACTAATAAGGCATATAAAAATGGAAAAGTGAGTAGTAAGGAAATAGAATTTAAAACAGACGAGGGCGTTAGAGCAGATACCAAATTAGAAAAGTTAGCAAAACTGAGGCCAGCATTTGCAGCAAAAGGGTCTGTAACAGCGGGAAACTCATCCCAGACTAGTGATGGAGCTGCTGTGGTGACACTTATGTCTAGTAAGAAAGCTAAAGAAATGGGGCTAGAGCCACTAGGAGTATTTAGATCTTTTGCAGTTGCTGGAGTACACCCTGATGAGATGGGAATTGGCCCAGTAAAGGCAATTCCTAAGGCTCTTAAGATGGCTGGGATTACAAAGGAGCAAGTTGATCTTTACGAATTAAATGAAGCATTTGCCTCTCAGGCCCTTTATTGTATTAGAGAACTAGGGCTAGATAAAGAAAAGGTAAATGTAAACGGAGGCGCTATTGCCTTGGGTCACCCACTAGGTTGTACTGGGGCAAAGCTGACGTTGACTCTTTTAAATGAACTAAAGAAGAGAAATGGTAGATACGGAATTGTGTCCATGTGTATTGGTGGCGGCATGGGAGCAGCAGGAGTATTTGAAAGAATCTAATTATCCAATAAAAGGGGGAAATAAAATGGTAGTTAAAGGTGGTAGCTTTCTTATAAATGAGCCAGATAGTAAAAACTCTTTTACGCCAGAGGATTTTACCGATGAACAAAAGATGATCGGTAAGACTGCTGAAAACTTTGTAGAAGGTGAAGTAGCGCCGCTATTAGAGCGCTTGGAAGCTCAGGAACAAGGGCTTATGAGACAGTGTCTAGAGAAGGCTGGAGAATTAGGCTTACTAAGTGCTGATATAGCGGAAGAGTACGAAGGTATGGGCTTAGATAAAATTAGTTCTATCATAATAACTGAAAAAATTGTTAAGGGTGGAGCATTTTCTTTAGCTCAAGGTGCACATACAGGTATTGGAAGTTTACCTATTGTCTTTTATGGAAACGAGGAGCAAAAGAAAAAATATTTACCAGGTCTTGCTTCTGGGGAAAAAATAGCAGCATATTGTCTGACAGAACCGGGCTCAGGATCTGACGCTTTGGCAGCAAAAACCAAGGCAGTGTTAAGTGATGACGGCAAATATTACACAATTAACGGTACTAAGCAGTACATCACTAATGCTGGTATGGCTGATGTTTTTGTAACTTATGCAAAGGTAGATGGGGATAAGTTCACTGGATTTATTATTGATAGAGATTTAGAAGGGGTTTCTCTTGGTGCTGAAGAGAAGAAAATGGGAATTAAAGGATCTTCTACTCGCAGTGTAATACTAGATGACGTAAAAGTTCCAGTGGAAAATGTATTAGGAGAAGTGGGTAAAGGACATATAATTGCCTTTAATATCTTGAACATCGGTAGATATAAGCTTGCTGGTGGAACTATGGGTGCAGCTAAAGTTGCCATAGAAGAAGCTGTGAATTATGCCTTAGAAAGACAGCAGTTCAATACACCAATTGCAAACTTTGGTTTAATTAGAGAAAAAATTGCAAAAATGGCCACCATGACTTATGTTTCTGAAAGTATGGTTTACAAAACTGCAGGATTGATAGATGAAAGTTTAGCTCAGGTTGATATGAAAGCTGAAGATGCGGGTGTAAAAACCTCAAACGCCATTGCGGAATATGCAATTGAGTGCTCTATTAACAAAGTTCACGGGTCAGAAGTTCTGGACTTTGTAGCTGATGAAGCAGTTCAAATCCACGGGGGATATGGATATACTTCAGAGTATCCCGTAGAGAGAATATATCGTGATAGTAGAATTAATAGAATTTTTGAGGGAACTAACGAAATTAATAGATTGTTAATTCCAGCTACACTTTTAAGAAAGGCCATGAAAGGCGAGTTGCCATTATTACAAGAGGCTCAAAAGGTTGGAAAAGAAATTATGGAAATGATGCCTGAACAGCCTGGAGACGGCTTGCTAGAGGTTGAAAAGAAAAAGCTTGCAATGGCTAAAAAGATTCTTCTAATGACTGCAGGGGTAGCAGCTCAGAAATTTGGCACTGACTTAAAAGATCAGCAACAGATACTGGGCAACTTAGCGGATATAATTATTGAAGTATTCGCCATGGAATGTGCATTAGCAAGAGCAGAAAAGAACTGCAGTGATGAGAACGACTTAAAGGTTAAGATGACTAGATACTACTGCAACCTTACATTCCCTAAAATTGAGGGCTGGGCTAAGCAAATTTTAGCAGCCACTGAAACAGGGGATACATTGAGAACTCAGCTAGTAGCTTTGAGGAAGCTTACTAGGTTTGATCCAGAGAATTTGGTAGAGCAAGCTGAAGGGATTGCAGCTGAAATAATCGAGGCCAAGAAATATACTTGCTAATATAAGGAAAAGGGGGTAGAGCTTTAATGAACATTTTAGTTTGTGTGAAATATGTTCCAGATACAACGGAAATAAGCTTAGACGGTGGAACTAAAAGCGTTGTCAGAGATGGAGTTACTAGTGATATCAACCTATTAGACAGAAACGCTGTGGAAGCAGCACTTAAGTTGAAGGAAGAACACGGTGGTAAAGTAACTGTTCTTACCATGGGTGTTGAAGAAGCTATTGGTGCAATTAGAGAAGGATTGGCAATGGGGGCTGATGAAGGTGTACTCATTAGTGACCCAGCATTAAAGGGCTCAGATTCTTATGTAACTGCTAAAGTATTGGCAAAAGCATGCGAAAAAGTAGGTGAATACGATCTAATATTAATGGGTCGTATGACAACAGATGGCAACACAGGACAGCTACCTTCCCAATTAGCTGAGATGCTAGGTTTGCCACAAGTAACTTTTATAAACAGTATTGAGAAGGTAGAAGGAGATAAGCTCACCGTAAAAAAAGCCATTGATGGAGGATACATGGAAGTGGCAGTTAGCATGCCTGCAGTTGTATCCGTAGAGAAAGCAGTTAATGAGCCAAGATACCCTTCTATTAAAGGTACAATGAAGGCAAATAGAAAAAAGGTACCCACTTATGCAATCGCTGACATTGGAGTTGAGGGAGAAACTGGATTTGAAGGTTCACTTCTAGAAGTAGTAGATGCTTATGAGCCATCTAAAAGAGAAAAGGGTGACCTTTTAGAAGGGGATACAAATGAAGTTGTAGATCAACTGGTAAATAAACTTATTGAATCAAAACTGTTGTAGAGGGGGGAGAAAAATTATGAGTATCATAGTATATATTGAAAACGCTGGCAATAAGTTTCCAGCAGTAGCCTTCGAAGCACTGGGAGCAGGAAAGAAGATTGCCGAGCAAATGGGAAGCAAATTAAATGCAGTAGTTGTTGGGGGTAGTGATCTTGCAGTTGATGAAATACTAAAGTACGGTGTAGAAAATCTTTATACTGCTTTAGACGATAAATACAAAGATTATAGTACAGAATTGTATACAGAAGCCTTGGCAGAAGCTATCAACCAGGCAGAAGCTAATGTGATTATAGCTGGAGCTACTCTAGAAGGTAGAGACTTGCTGGGTAGAGTTTCAGCAAAAATGCATGGTGGGTTAATAGCTGATGCCATCGACTTAGAATATGAGGACGGGAAGCTTGTTGGAACCAGGGGTATATTTAGTGACAAGATGAGAACAAAGTGTGCATGGAAAAGTGAAAAGCAATTTATAACATTAAGACCTAAAGCCTTTGATAAGGCTGAAGCCGGAGAGGCAGCAGGAAATAAAGTTGCTTTGAGTCCTGGTGAAGTGGACTTAAAGACCCAGATTTTAAATGTAGTTCAAGAAGCTAGTGGCAAGATAAAGCTAGAAGAAGCAGATATAATAGTATCTGGCGGTAGGGGATTAGGAAATCCTGATGGATTTAAGATGATTGAAGAGTTGGCCAACGCAGTAAAGGGAGCTATGGGTGCATCCAGAGCTGCGGTAGACTCTGGGTGGATAGACCACTCCTTCCAAGTTGGGCAAACTGGAAAAACAGTAAAACCAAAAATCTATATAGCGTGTGGGATCTCAGGCGCTTTACAACACTTGGCAGGTATGCAAAATTCTGATATAATAATAGCAATAAATAAAGACCCTGAAGCCCCTATATTTGAAGTAGCTACTTACGGATTAGTTGGAGATATTTATGAAGTAGTACCTGCACTGACTAATAAGTTCAAAGAAGTGCTTTAAACCAGGGAGGGGGCTTTGAAAGTGAGCGATAACCATAGTAAATTATGGCTTAAGTCGTATCCCGAGGGAAGTAGTTGTTCAATAGATTACCCCAATATACCTCTATATGAACTGTTGGATAACTGTACAAAAAATTATCCTAAGAACACAGCAACTATATATTTTGGGTCAAAATTAACATATGAGAAACTTCAAGACCAAGTGAACCAGTTTGCAGGAGCCCTCTGGAACCTAGGAGTTAGAAAAGGCAGTAAGGTAGCAATAATGCTACCTAACTGCCCTCAATATGTGATATCATACTTTGCAATTTTAAAGCTTGGTGCTGCAGTTGTTCAGACTAGTCCACTTTATGTAGAAAAGGAATTAAAGTTTCAGCTCAACGACTCAGGAGCAGAGGTTATAATTACATTAGATCTCTTGCACAATCGAATTGTCAATGTAATTGAAGAAACACCGCTTGAAAACGTTATATTTACGAGCATTTCCGATTATATGTCATTTCCCATTAAGCAATTATACAAGTTAAAGCAATGGAAAGAAGGCACAAAAGTAAAGATTGAGCCTAGGGAGAATTTTCATAATTTTAGGTCTTTGTTAAGTGGGAGCTACATATTAGATTATCAAGTGGATATTGAACCAGAAACAGATGTTGCGGTAATCCAATATACAGGTGGCACTACAGGGCGAGCAAAAGGTGTAATGCTTACTCACAGAAATCTTGTTGCCAACGCATTGCAGGTAAAAGAGTGGGCCCCTAGCTTAGTAGAAGGGAAGGATGATGTTTTAGGAGCGGTACCATTTTTCCACGTATACGGGATGACCGTGGCCATGAACCTAAACTTCACTATAGCTGGTAGCCTGATCTTGGTTCCTAAATTTGAGGTAGAGGAAATATTAAAGCTCATAAACAAGTATAAGCCTGCTGTATTTCCAGGTGCACCCACCATGTACATTGGGATTGTCAATCATCCAGAAATAAATAAATATGACTTAACTTCTATTAAAGTTTGCATTAGCGGTTCAGCACCTTTGCCTATTGAAGTGCAACAAAAATTTGAAGCCATTACAAGGGGCAATCTAGTTGAGGGGTATGGACTCTCGGAAGCTTCTCCTGTTACCCACTGTACCCCCATCTATGGCAAAAGAAAGCCTGGTATTGGGTTGCCTTTTCCAGATACTGATTGCAAAATTATCGATGAAAGCGGTCAAGAGTTAGGACCTGGGGAAATAGGAGAACTTATAGTAAAAGGACCTCAAGTTATGAAGGGTTACTTAAATAGGGTAGAAGAAACGGAAGAAGTTCTAAGTAGTGATGGGTGGCTGAAAACGGGAGACATTGCTATTATGGATGACGAAGGATATTTCAGCATTGTGGATAGGAAAAAAGATGTCATCATTGCTGGTGGTTTCAATATTTACCCTAGAGATGTAGAAGAAGTACTCTTTGAACACCCTAAAATCAAGGAAGCAGTAGTTTTAGGTATTCCTCATGAGTATAGGGGTGAGACTGTAAAGGCATTTGTTGTTCTCAACGATAATGAAACTGCGACTGCTGAGGAAATACAATCTTTCTGTAAGCAGAGAATGGCTAAGTTTAAGGTTCCCACAGAGATAGAATTTAGGGATGACTTACCAAAGAACATGGTAGGAAAAGTGTTGCGAAGAGTATTACAAGAAGAAGTGAAAAAGACTAGTTAGTAATGTACGAAGCTTCCTAGTTTGGAAGCTTTGTACAAAAAACTGGCATGGAAAGGAGTGTGGATAATTTTCTGAATATTATAAATAATTTAACTAAGTTCGCCGTTGCTTAGGACTTCTGAAAAAAGAATAGGAGGTATTTAAAATGACAAGAGCGTGGGAAAAATCGTACCCAAAAAATATTGGGACAGAAGTACAGATCCCAAATATCCCACTGTATCAGTTGTTAGATGATTGTGTTGAGAAGTACGCTAGCAATGCGGCAACAGAATTTTTTGGGGCTAAGTTGTCATATAGTGAATTGAACAATCAAGTAAACAAAATGGCATCTGCTTTAGAAGCTTTAGGAGTAAAAAAGGGAAGCCGGGTTTCCGTAATGTTACCCAACTGCCCTCAATATGTGATAAGCTATTATGCAACTTTAAAGCTAGGGGCTTCAATTGTGCAAACAAATCCCCTATATGTGGAAAAAGAGCTGGAATTTCAGTTGAATGACGCTGAAGCAGATACCATAATTGCCCTGGATTTATTGTACAAAAGAGTAGAAAATGTTATTGGAACAACTCCTCTCAAGAACATCATATTTACTAGCATATCTGATTATTTACCATTCCCCCTAAACTTTCTCTATAAAATTAAGCAGTGGAAAGAAGGAACTAGTGTTAAGATACCAGAAGATAAATATTATAGTTTTAAAAAGTTAATTGCAGAAAACCCGCCTCGAGATAAAGCTGAGACAATAGACCCGGTGAATGATGTAGCAGTTATTCAATATACTGGTGGAACAACTGGCAAAGCTAAAGGAGTAATGCTAACACACAAAAATCTAGTTGCAAATGTATATCAAGTGTGCCATTGGATGCCTGATGTTACCTTTGGAGAAGATGATATTTTAGCAGTTGTTCCTTTTTTTCATGTTTATGGGATGACAGTAGCTATGAATTTGAATTTTCGCGTTGGCGGAAAGCTAATTATGGTTCCAAAATTTGAAGTGGCAGATGTGTTGAAAATAATCAATAAGGCTAAGCCAGCAATCTTTCCAGGTGCTCCCACTATGTATATTGGGATTGTCAATCATCCTGATATCACTAAATATGATTTAACTTCCATTAAAGTGTGTATAAGTGGATCTGCTCCATTGCCAATTGAAATAGAGCAGAGGTTTGAAGAAGTTACTAAAGGAAACCTTGTTGAGGGATATGGGCTTTCTGAAGCAAGTCCTGTTACTCATTGTACACCTCTGTACGGACTGAGAAAGCCTGGGATAGGATTGCCCTTGCCAAACACTGATGCTAAAATAGTAGATTTAGATACTGGGGAAGATTTAGAAGTAGGGGATATAGGTGAGCTGCTAGTTAAAGGGCCCCAGGTTATGAAAGGGTACTTAAATAGAAAAGAAGAAACTGCTAATGTACTAAAAGATGGCTGGCTAAAAACTGGAGATATAGCTTCTATAGATGAGGACGGTTTCTTTACTATTGTTGATAGAAAGAAAGATATGATTATAGCAGGCGGGTTTAACATATATCCTAGAGATGTGGAAGAGGTTCTCTTTGAACATCCCAAAGTACTAGAAGCTGCTGTTATCGGAGTGCCCCATGAATATAGAGGGGAAACGGTTAAGGCATTTATAGTTCTCAAGGAAGATGAAACTGCCACAGCAGAAGAAATAAAAGAATTCTGTAAGCAAAAAATGGCTAAATACAAGGTTCCAACCATTATTGAGTTCAGAAGTGAACTTCCAAAGACTATGATTGGCAAGGTCCTGCGAAGGGCACTTCAAGAAGAGAACAAGGATACTGGGTAAACCAAAAACTAATGGGCAAATTGTCCATTAGTTTTCTTATGTGAGACTTTTGCAAAATAAGCTTTTTGCTTAAAAATTAACTTTACCAAACAGCTTATTTTGCTATTTGACTTGAATAAAGTAAAGGTTTCAC
>NZ_JBNPXS010000047.1:0-21092 GCF_050433185.1 Desulfitispora alkaliphila | reverse complement strand
TATCTTGAAAATTTCGAGCAGACCAAGGCAGATATTAACCTAGAAGAGCTGCTCATTTCAAAAGAAGTAGAAATGATTAAGGAGTTCTGCCAGGAGGCAAAAATGTCAAAGGAGATGAGGGAGTATCTAGGTATCGAGAGCAAGAATTCATTTAACAAAAGGGTTTTAATGCCCTTGCTACAAGCTGGCAAGCTAAAGCTAATTCGGGGGAAACAAATTTACGACAGGCGGTATTATTGGGATAAAGGTTAGGGGGACTAGTTCCCCATAGTTACCGAGCAGGCTGATGAGGTTTATAAGGAGATTAGCTAAAGTTTGGTGTTTTATAACAGCAAATATTAGAAGTAGGTGTGGTTGCTAGTAAAAAAGGGATGAAGGGTGTAAGCGCCAAGGATATAAAAGTGACCCACCGAGTAGTTAGGTTGGAGATATCCCCTACTTAGTGGGTTTTAAGTATTGATATTTCTATAATGCTGGTATCTTAAAAAAGCGTTAAGTAACGACCATCAATAGCTCTGATTACCGCTTCTGGATGGAGTAACTTCAACCCGTTGATCAGATTTCACATAAGGAAGAGTTATAAATCTAATAATTTACTAAACATTTCCCGTCTTTCCTGATTAGACTTGTTTACGAAACTTACATTATTATACCAATCTATGAGGTTGTGTTTATTAGCTTCTGTTAGTTGGGTCCCTTTTTTGTAAACAAAGTAACCGGTCAGATATGTGATGTAATCAATCCTTGATGGCTCTGGTAGGCTGTTGTCGCTGAGAAATTCTAATGCACTGCCTAAGCCTGCAAGAGTCATGTCAAAACACTTTCTTAATTCATTGGGATCCATTTCAGTAATGGTAGATTCTTTTGTGTCAGATGGAATTGGACTGTAATTAGATGTATGTGCTTTCTCAAGAGATATTTCAAATGATGGATTTAATGTAGCCAAGGGAATTGAAACTTCTGTATTTTTTTTTACAAATAAGTCCAGTCCATGTAACTCTAACTTTTCCTGGAAAATGTTTGAGTATTCTTTATAGAAATCTAAGCCTTTAATTTGTAAGCGCGTAAGTTTCATTTGGATTTCGGGTACTCGGCTTCCAGCTAAATTTAAAACATCAAACCACTGTATCTGTTCATCACCAGGCAAATCTTGAGCAAAATTTATTGTATAAAAGTAGTTAAAAAATTTTGTGCGTATTTGGCCAAGTAAAGAAGATACATCAAATTCAGCTAAAAGAGGATGTTTTTTAATATATTCAGTGTAGATTCCTGGATCTTGGTTATAAAGAACACCTACTGGGATTTGATTTTTTTTAATATCTTTGTCTTTTAGGTCAAGGAAATAGCCTCTAGTTATGTCTAATACAATAGTTCTAATTGATTCATCATTTATAAAAGCTTGGTAGTTAGTTGAAATTCGTTGCTGTCCATCTATTACACTTAGATACCCTAGAAGTGTGGTATTAACTAATTCCATTCTTTCTAGCAAAGTAACATGTGGCATATCGAGACTTCTAGAACCAATTTTATTCATTGAAATTGGAGATACAGGAGCTGAACCATTTAATTGGAAGTTATATAGATCTACTTTCTTATTTATTGTCCATGCTAAATCACGTTGAAAAATGGGCATAATAATTTGCCCGGAAGCTACTTCATTACAGATTTGACTAATTGATTTATTAGTAGTTTCTTTTGTCGGATCATTGAATGCATTTGTTTGAAGGGATTTACTAATTTTAACAGCCATACTTAAAACCTCCCATGACGCTGCTTTAGTTAGCAGCTTTTTGTTTATTATACATTTACAAATTGTTCCTGTCAACAAAAATATTGAGCAGCTACTTGATTTTTTGGTTAATTTGCCAATATGAGCTTAAATTTATGGTAGCTGCTAAAATTAGCAGCGGAAATTAAAGCCACAATACATATGTTTTGATTGTGAGTTTTTTCAACATGAACTATTTTAATATTATCACTCTTTGAGCACAAACCTCTTTAAATTTCAAAACCAGATCGCTTTCATTCATATCATTGCTCCCCCCCCTTCTGCAAGTGCTTTCAACTATTAATGTATCTATAAAATTATTACCTACTACCCAAAAACATTTTATAAACCGTTATTTTTTGTGTTAATACTTTAGTGGTGGCAAAAGAAGAAAACTACTTTACTCTAGGTGAATTTATCTTCGAGGTATTCGGTGTAAAAGAAAATGATGAAGAACGTTATTCTGTAGTAATGGTACCATGGGGAGAATGGTATGGCTTAACTGTTTTAGTTAGATCAATAGAAATGTACGGGGCTTCAGCGTTAGCAGTTCAAGCCTTATATTAAGATGACATCTTACGGGTACTCTGCAGAAACGCAGGCTATACGAGTGGCCGAAGAAGTGCAGATGTTAAAGAAGCTTCATGAAGAGATAGAAAGTGATAAGTATTTATCCATTCTCTTATGTTAAGATGGTAGACTAAAAAGAAAAAATTAAACCTAACAATAAAATAATAACAGAATCGGGTCAAAAATGATTTATAAGAACTTTATTATTAGAATTGAAATTGTACTGAAGTATGGTACAATGATAAATGTAAGAATATGTTTATTAAAGGGAAGGGAGGAAACATTATGCCATCTGGTGAAATGCTTATTAAGCTATTTGAAAACTTTAAAAATCAAGATGAAGAAGGTTTTGCAAAAATTGCATTTGAAATAATTAAAGAAGAACAAAAAAAGAATCATTTTTTGCTAGCAGATAAATTAAAAAGAGCTATGTTTTCTCCTTCTAGTGATATTAAAAGAACACCTAGATATATTAATTCGATAGGCAATTTACCAAAGGATAAAGATAATAATACTAACCTTGTTGAGATTAAGTACACTGATAAAGAAGAAAGTGATATTATACTTCACCAAAAAATTAGAGAAAAAATCAACAACGTAGTTATGGAGAATAAAAAGCGCGATGTTCTGAGTACTTATGGCTTAAAACCTAAAAGGAAATTATTATTTTGTGGGCCACCTGGTTGTGGAAAAACTCTAAGTGTTGAAGTACTGTCAAACTTACTGAGTATTCCCATTTTGTATACTAGATTTGATAGTGTAGTGTCGAGCTATTTAGGTGAAACAGCATCTAATCTCTCAAAAATTTTCGATTTCGCTGAAAGTGGAAACTGGATACTTTTTTTTGATGAGTTTGATGCTATTGGAAAAAGTAGAGATAATAACGAAGAACATGGTGAATTAAAAAGAGTAGTTAATACATTTCTTCAGTTGATGGATAACTTTGAATCGGAAACAATTATTATTGCTGCAACCAATTACGAAAAATTAATTGATAATGCTCTTTGGCGTCGATTTGATGAGGTTATTTATTTTGGTAAACCTACCGAAAAAGAGATTGAGAAAATGCTTGAAATTAAATTTAGAGTTTTTAAATATCATTTTAAGTTTGATGACTTATTAAAAGATATGGTCGGCCTATCATTTTCAGACATTGAAAGGATATGCCAAGATAGTATAAAACAAGCAATATTACAAGATGAAAATTCAGTTAAACTAGATAAATTTAAGGAAGTACTTGATAAGGAAAAAGAAAGGCAGAAATTAATATCCAGCTTTTCAGAATAGAAGGTGAATAAGAGTGAAACATTTAAACTTTTCTAAAATCGAAATAGAAGAAACACAAAGAAGAAAAGGGATTTTTATAGGTCAAGACTTTCCTAAAGACCATGAGAAGCATGGATGGAAAATTGATCAGTCTGTTAAGAATATTATACAAACTAGCAAAGAAATTTGCAGAGAGTTTCACTTTTCACCACACCTTATATTAAAAGTTGAGCTTGAAGATAATGCAATAATATCTGAAGGAATAAAGGACAAGTTGTTAGCATTTGGTCTGAAAATTATTGATGAAGAATCAAAAGAGTTAATGGTTTTATTTTCAGAAGATATTGATATACCAGAATTTTTAGCTGGCCTAGAAAAATATAAAAGCGGGGAAATTGCAACTAAACATGTTATTCATAAAGACTTATTTAATATTATTAAGTCAATAACTCCTTGGGATTCGTCTGACAGGACCCAAAACCTTAATATGTATCAAGGCAAAAACTATTACGATGTGTATTTATGGATTTTCGACACATATCAAGAGAACATTGAAAAAGTCAGTGAAATTAAGACTGAGTTAATAAAACATAACATTAGAGTTTGTGATTTTTATGTTAGTACTTCAGTGGTAGTTTTAAGGATTCATGCGCTTGCAGAGGAAATTGATATTATTAAAAAAAATCCTTTAGTATATCAAATACAAAATATTCCTGATTATTCTATCGCTAGGAGTAAAGCAATCGAAGAAAAAGAAATACAAATAAGTGATATCGAATTTGATGATTCTAGACTAGATCCAGCTAAATCAGCAAGCATATGTGTAATAGATAGCGGAATATTTAAAGGCCATCCACTTTTCCAAGGAGTAATTGGTGATTCTAAAGTATTTATAGGAACGGGTGAAACTAACGACCATGATAATGTTGGGCATGGTACAATGGTCGCCTCAATATGTGCTTATGGTGATATCAGTAAAGATAAGATATATAAACCAGAAATATACATCATGAATGCAAAAGTACATGATGGCGGGTATATAAGTGAATTTAACCTTTGTATGTCCGAACTAGAGGATAATGAAATTAGGCTATCTTTTGAGCAACAAAACTTGTTGGTAGAAATATATGAAAGAAATTTTGGGTTAGATGAAATATCAAAAAATAAAGAATTTAGTAACTTCTCAATTGATCAAAAAGAATTTATTAAAGTTATTGTCTCTAGGTACTTGGGGATTTATGAAAAGTTAATTCCAAATCAGATGAAAGAGATAGTAGAATATTTCTATAGAAATTATGGTTGTAGAATTTATAATTTATCGCAAGGAGATAGTAAACAAATCTTTGCTGGTGGTAAGCCTAATGCATGGTCATGTGTAGTTGATGAATTGCAACATAAATATGATATCCTCTTTGTGGTGTCATCAGGTAATTATCATCCTGAGTTGGACATGCCTGTCGAAAAAATCCAAGAGAGTTATCCAGTATTTTTTTTACAAAATGATAATGCAAGAATAATTGAACCCGCAAACTCTGCCTTGTCTTTAACCGTTGGGAGCATTGCAACAGGTAATGTTCCTGTTCTTTATCAAAACGATAATATAACACCGATCCCTATTACATGTCGGGATGAATTATCTACATTAACTAGGGTGGGTTATGGTACCAATAAATCAATAAAACCAGACTTATTATATTATGGCGGGGATAGGCACATAGATAATAGGTTTAATCTGAATTTTTCTGAACACCCAAATAGGGGATTAAGTGTTTTAGCCTTCAATAATAAAATCACCGGAAGCCTATTTCAGTTTCATTTTGGGAGTAGTTTTGCTGCTCCGTATATTTCGCATTTAGCGGCAAAATTGATTAATAAATACCCAGAGATATCAATGAATACTGTTCGAGCTTTGTTAGCCTATTCGGCAGAGGTTCCGCCGCAGATTATTAACCGATTTAGTTCCTTGTTTGAAAACTATGAACCGCAAGATATAGCACAAATATTTCAGAGGAATCATCAAGGAAATATAATTTTTGATAAAAAGAGAATACTTTGTTATACAGCTGGATATGGTGTGCCAGATATTGAGCAAGTTTTGGATTCTGAAAATAATCGAGTTACTTTATATTCTGATATTGTTGACGATGAGGAAAAGTTGGCACCTGACACATTTCATATATATGAAGTACCTATATTACAAGAGTTTAGACAAGCTAAAGGAAAGAAAATTATTGAAATAGTATTAGCGTATAATCCTGAAGTTAGAAAAACTAGAATTGATTATTTAGGGACCATAATGAATTTTGAACTTATTCGAGGCAAATCTTTTGAAGAAGTTTATCAAGTGTACTCAACTCAAAGCGGGAGAGAAACAGATGATAAAGCAGATTTATTTGAAAAGAAATTCAGATGCGATTGCAAGATCGTTGGCAAGGAAATAAGAAATAAGGGTACCTTACAAAAAATGAGATTTGAGTTTTCAACTGATGGAAGCAATTATGGAGACAATTATTATATCGTAGTTAATTCAATAAAAAAATGGTCTGATAAAAAGCAAGGATATTCTCTTGTTGCGTCACTTGAGGCAGAAGCAGAAATTGAAATATATCAAAAGATAGAGTCTAGGGTTAAACAGCAGGTAAGAAGAAGAGTTAGAAGATAGATTCATTGATTAAATTTAAATTAGTTAATTATGTTACTATGGATAGTTTTTATTTACATGTTAGATCAATCAGTATAGTCTTATGGAACCGGAAAAAGACATGTATTATATCAAAGTAGGAGTTAGTAGCTTATCACTTAACTGTGGTGGGCTCTCTTTTTATGTGATTCTATTAATGTTATTTGCTTTTGTTGTTTCAAAAACATTTTTAATTTTTAGGGTGGATAATTTTCATCCTGCCTACTCAGTGGGTGCTTTATTACTCGTATCTTTCACAACTCCTTTGTGTGTTATTATTTATTTAAAAAAATCTAAATGATACTGTATTAAAATGAGAATTATTGCTATAATTCAGACGAGGAGGTGTAGAATATTGGAAGAAAGTAGTGTAAAAAAAAACAATCAAGGTATAGATACTGCTGAAAAAATATATCCTTCTGCTGAATTAATGTTAGCTGTCATACAAAAAGAATATGAACATGAGTCAGATAGGGTAAGAAGTTTGGAAGCAAGAACGGGAATATTTTTAGCATTTGCGGGTGCTTTACTAGTATTCCTTTCTAGTAGCTTAAAACTACCCGAATTTAGGAGCATTGAAGTGAATTCTATTCCTGAGGCATTTCCGATTGTTCTAGTAATTATATTTACGTTTTTAACTTTGGCTACACTTATATTGGCGGTAATTTTTTTTGTAAGAGTGATTTCAATTCAAACATATAAAAGGCTAGCAATAAAAGGTTTTGTTGAAAGCAATACAAAAGAAAAAGTCGATAAAATTGCAATGGAGATTATGGCTGATTATCAAAAAGTCGTTAAACATAATAATGAAGTAAACAATCAAAAAGTTGAAATATATAGAAAGGGTATATATTTAATTATGGCTGCTGTTATAATGACGGCAATTGTTTATAGTATAAATATGTTTATTTAGTAAGGAGGTAAAAAATGGCTGATGATGATAGAAGTTGGGATGACCGTATAGGTGGTTCAGGCAATACAGATACTTCAAGTAGATTTGGTACCCAAAACGTTAACGAAGGCAGTAGGTTTGGCACAGAAGATGTGTCGAAGGGATTTGGTACCAAGCCCGAGTTATCTTCAAAAAGCGCTAATAAACAGAAACCTAAAACAAAATAGTAATAACTACATATTATAAAAGAAGCTTTTTTAGCAAAATATAAACCCCAGCTCATAACTTGATATGCTCCCCTATAGGTAGACAGATTAAAAAATAAAAATCTGACTGCATATGGGGGAGCTTATTTTTTTTGTCCAATTTACCCATTCCGCATATAAGTAAACCCCTATAATAACTCGCTTATAGTAGGTCAAAAAAAGTACACTTTTAAGGAATTTATCTATTCGTCATCATGGCGTCCTATCCTCGATGGCACAGGAAGAATCCAGGTCAGTGTCGGAAAACACCAAGTGGGGAGTGCAGAAACGCTTTCAGCAAGGGCGAGTACACATGCCCACTACTTACTTCTTGGGGTATGATACCGATAAGGATGGAAATATTGTCATCGATGAAGAGCAAGCAGCTGTGGTGAGGAGAATTTTCAAAGAGTTCCTAGAAGGCAAAGGCACACCCACCATAGCAAAAGGGCTAATGAAAGATAGCATACTCACCGCAAGAGGCAATAAAAAGTGGACTGGGGATGGGGTATATAAAATTTTAAAGCAGGAAAAATATCAAGGTCACTGCCTTGCGCAGAAAACTGTAACCATAGACTTTTTAACCCATAAGCGTGTTCCCAATAAAGATCTCCAGCCCCAGTACTACGTTAAAAACACCCACCCAGCTATTATCTCAGAAGAAGATTTTAACGCAGTGCAGCAGGAGCTTAAGCGAAGAAATAAAATGCTCAGAGACCCTGATAACAAATACAGGCAAACCTATAGCGGGAAAGCGCCTTTTTCCAACAAGTTCTTCTGCGGAGAATGTGGTAGGCCCGTCATCAGGCGCAGGCTCACCTCCAAAAGAAATAATGAACAGTTTCATTTTTCAGCCTGGCAATGCCGGGTAGCTTCAGGGAGGGAACCAGACTTTAAAGAGTGTCGTTCAAGATATTCCTGGGAAACCAATATTGAAAAAGCATTTATGGAAGTTCTGTATGAAATGAAAGAAACCAAAGAGACGGTAATTTCTGATGCCAAAAAGGCCATCCAAGCCTGCTCATTAACTGAAGCCGAACAGACAAGGCTTGCTGAACTAGATAAACAGCTAGAAGCCATAAATAATAGAATTAGTGAATTGTCAAAAAGAGAATCTGCAACAAGTGATGCTATTTACGATACCACCATGAGACACTTAATATATGAGCAGGAAATTATACAACAGGAGTATGATGATATCAATGACAATAAGCAGGAGAGCATTTACCTGGAAAAGCACTTGAATGAACTGCTGGAGCAATTAAAGGGATTGGAAGAGGATGAGAATTTCAGGGATGATATTTTTGCTAAAACTGTAGAGCGGGGTATCCTCTACCACAATTATGAAGTTACCTTTGAATTTAAATGCGGCATTAAAAGAAATGGCTGGACTAAGAAAACTAAAAAGAAGTAAACCATAAAAACCTTCCAAGATAGTATTTGGGTCTTGGAAACAGAATTAAACCATAATAAACTTCCAAGATAGACTTGGAAAAAGAAAAAAACTCCTTTCAAACCGGAAATAGTAGTTGAATTTTAACCGGTTTTGAGTGATAGATAACATATCTCTATCAGAAAGGAGTTTTTGTTGTGGATCAAAGCGAAAAAGGAATGTGGGTTAAGACCCTTTGGGCACCCCTTGATGAACTGAACCAAAGCCCACTAGAAAGTAGCGAGCTTGGTATAAAAGTGGCAGCATACTGCAGAGTGAGCCCTGGGGTGGATGCTAAAATAAAATCTCTAGAAAATCAGGTCAAACACTACACCCATTTTATTAAAAACAAACCCAACTGGAAGTTTGTAGGGATATACTTTGACGATGGCGTAACCGGTGCTAACTACAAAAACAGAAGGGGCTTTCAGAGGCTATTGCGCCACTGTCAAGAAGGAAGGATTGACTTAATACTTACTAAGAACATCTCCAGGTTCTCCAGAAACTCAGAGGAACTTTTGGCCATAGTCAACCAACTAAAAGAACAAAACGTGGGCATCTACTTTGAAAAAGAGAATATTGACACCTCTATCGAATACAACAAATTCCTCTTAAGTACCTACATAGCCCTAGCCCAAGAAGAAATTGAGAACATATCCCAATCCACCAAATGGGGATTTGAAAAGAAATTTATGAAAGGAAAACCTATGTATAGCCCCCTCCTAGGTTATGATGTGATAAAAAACCAAGACCACAGCACTTTGCAGATTAACCAAGAAGCAGAAGCAGTGAGAAAAATCTTTGATATGTTTTTAAGTGGATTACCTCTTGCAGAAATTGCCCGACAGTTAATGAAGCAAGGTATAAAAACCTCTGTTGGAAAAGACCTCTGGCGGGGAAGTACCGTTAAAAACATTCTCACTAACCTAACTTATACCGGAAACAAGTTAACCAGGGAGAGAGGAAAAGACATCTTTACCACAAGTGCTACCAAAGGCAAAAGAGACCAAATCCTCATAGAAAATTGCCACCCAGCCATAATCAGTACAGAAGTTTTCAACTTGGCCCAAAAGCGCCTAGAAGAAATAAAGCCAAAACAAAACCATAATAAAAAGAAAACAAAGAGCTCCCTATCTGGCAGGATGAACTGTGGCCACTGCGGCTACAAGCTGACTAACTATCCAACTAGGGGCGTTAACTACTGGAAATGCAATCCCAGTGATGTGGGGGTATGCGAATTCAAATCATTAAAAGAAGACCTCTTACAGGAGATGATGCTAAAAGCCATAGAGCTGAAGTATGGCTTTCAAACTAAAAAGATGCTTACAGAAATCCAAGTAATCAATAGAAACGACCACTTTGAATTCCATCGGCTGAAATACTTAACAGAAATAGAGATGGCGGCTAAATCAGCAGCTAGCAAGACTGAGGAATTAGAAGAAGACTATCTAGCCTTTGAAGATAGAATAGCCAAAATTGAAGACGATAGAAAATATCGGGATATAGCTATAAACTGGCTGAAGAACAACCCAGATGAGTTCTTAGAAGGCGTTACAATTGAGCACATGAGAGCCTGGATTAGGGAAATGACCATCTATAACTCTGAAGACTTTATCATAACTTGGGTAGACGATACCCAAACAGTAGTAGGTAATTGTAAAAAAGAAATTAGCCCTATAACCAGTTCAATTGAAGAGTTTAGTTTTAAAGCAACCAGTTCTGTTGAAGAACCTAGCCCTATAACCAGTCCAATTGAAGAGTTTAACCCAAAAGCAACCAGTCCAGTTGAAGAACCTAGCCCTAAAGCAGATAGTCCAATTGAAGCATTTACCTTTAAAGTAATTAATCCCGATGGAAAGCTTAGAGAGGAGGTAGAAGAAGTGAGCCAAAGCCTAGAAGTAATTAAAATAGAGCCAGGCCAAGGTGGACTCATCTTAAACGATATACAACAAAAACTAGCCAAGTACAAGACTAGAAAAGAAAAAGCTAAACTGCGCACTGCAGCCTACTGCAGAATTTCCACTGATAGGGATGAACAGACAACTAGTCTTAAAACCCAAGTTGCCTATTACACTTACCGAATACTAAAGGACCCTAACTATGAATACGCAGGGATTTTTGCCGATGAAGGCATCTCGGGTAAATCCTTAAAAAACAGAACCGAATTTTTAAAACTAATAGATGAATGCAAAGCAGGCAATGTGGACTTAATTCTCACCAAATCCATATCAAGATTTAGCAGAAATGCCCTGGATGTACTAGAGACAGTAAGAATGTTAAAAAGCTTGCCAAAGCCCGTGTTTGTGTTCTTCGAGAAGGAAAATATTTCAACAAAAGATGAGAACAGCGAAATCATGATTTCAATTTTCGGTAGCATTGCCCAGGAAGAAAGTTTAAACATATCTAGCTCCATAGCCTGGGGCAAAAGAAAATATGCTGAGCGAGGCATAGTAAAAGCAGGAACTAAAAACTATGGATATGAGAATAATCAGTTTACCATTAAGGAAGAAGAAGCCTTAGTAGTTAAGCGAATCTATCAAGAAACACTAGCTGGGAAAAATATGACTCAAATAGCAAAAGAGCTAACGGACGACGGGGTAAAAAGTCCCCATGGCAAAAAAAGATGGTACGGGGGTACAGTAAGAAGTATCTTAACAAACGAAGTATACCGAGGAAATTATCTATACCAGAAGCGCTACACCCAAGATGTGTTGGCAGGCAAAATCGCACCTAATAACGGAGAGCTACCCCAGTACTTTATCGAACAACACCACGAACCGATCATTTCTAGCAGTGACTGGGAAGAAGTCCAAGTAATATTAAAAGAGCGTACAGAAACCTTTGCAAAAAAAGAGCGAAACAAATATCCCAAGGACCAGTACAAAAACAAAGCCTTTATCAAAAAGTTTACCTGCGGTGAGTGCGGTAACCTGATTGGGCATCAAAGATATGTGGAAAAGAACTATGAGATGCACAACTGGATATGCGGCTTAGGTCATAGCTATTATATAAGTGAGCGGTGTGAGGCCCGCCGGTTCCAACAAAAATACTTGGAGTTACATTTTCTAAAGACACTGCTGGATATTAAAAATAGCATAGAATTTAAAAATACAGTGGAAGGGCTAATCTCAAAGACAGAACTAACTGAAGAGGAAGAAGCTCTAGAAAAAGATTTGAGAAAAAGAATGGAAGCTCTCAACCAGAAGCTCTATGAAGCAGTTGATGAAGAAATTAATAAAGATGGCCAGGATTCCAAAAAAGTAGATGAACTCACCGAAGCAATAGTAGAGCTACAAACCCAGCTTAAAATCTATTCTGACAGAAGAAGACGAGCCAAACTAGACCGAGAAGAACTGAGCTGGCTAATGAAGGAACTAAAGAAAATTGATGAAAAGATTAGCTTTAAGTGGCTTAGTCATGGTAAGAGAATTCCATTCCCAGAAGACATCTTCACTAGAGTAGTTGAAAGTGGTGTAATTTTTAAAGATGGCAGGATTATCTATCATTTAAAACCCGGGTTAGAGTGGTCTATAGATTTTAACTATGAAGATTATAAAAAAATGACAAATGATAGTAAAGCTTTAGAGCGCAAGGCTAAAAAAGAAAAGTTTTTGAAAGGGCCAGAGGTGAGAGCATTATTGGAATTTTGTAAGGAGCCTAGAAGTTTTATTGAAATGTTTAAATTTATGAACAAGATTATGTTCATATCAGAATCGCATTTAAGAGCAGCTATTATCAACCCACTTTTAGAGAAGGAGATATTAAAGAAGACTTTCCCTGATGATTTATATAATAAAAAGCAGAGATATTATTCTGTTTGAAAGAGGTAATAAAGCAACCCACTGAGTAGGCCTTATAGGGAGACTATAAAGCTACTTGGTGGGTTATTTTTATAGGACAAATTCCTGTTACTAAAAGTTAATTTATCATACAGAATTAAGTTCTTTCATATAAGGCAATAATACTATCAAAGGGCAAATTATCTATTGACCAACTATCAATTGATAGCATATAATAAAAGTACCAGGAGGTGTACTTGTGAGTCAAAAGATAATATCGTCCGAAGAAGAAGTTGTAGCATTTTTAAAAGAATTGAAAGAGTTATTAACTGACCCTAGATTTAATGTTTCTAAAGATCTAGATATATTAATGAAGAAAAAAAGTGAGTCGCCAATAGATCCATATACTACAGCTAATACACTGCTGGCTCTTGAATTTGATAAAAATGATGTGCTGAATCAACTGTTAGCCTTAGATATAGCAGAGTATATGGAAACTTTTATAGATGATAAAGATAATAGCTTACCTCCATTTTTTGCTTTTGCAAAATCAATAAAAAGTAAAGATGTTTATATCAAAGCTAAAATAAGAGACCGAAAGAATTGCAAAGTTTTTTGTGTATCTTTCCATTTTGCAAGATATCCTTTCCCGGAAAAATTACCTTATGGTTAACACTGGATAAAAGGAAGGAGTGAAATTTTATGACTAATGATTACTTAATCAAATCAGCTGAAATGGATTGTCCGATTTGCAATAAGGTTCATTCATTGGAATTGAGAAAAAGATTAACTCAGGGCCTTGTAAAAGGTGAGGTTGTTAATTATGAAGAAGTTTATTATTTATGCCCATTAAGTGATGAGGAAGAAAATGAATTTGTTCCAGCAGGTTTGATGGATGAAAACCTACTAAGAGCTAGAGATGCTTATCGGATTCAGAAAGGGTTACTTACGTCTAATGAAATTGCAGAAATTAGAAGCTTTTATGGATTAACACAGAGCGACTTATCTGCTTTACTAGGGTGGGGAGATGTAACTGTAACAAGGTATGAAAGTAAAACTGTCCAAGATGAAACCTACGACAACATTATGCGTATGGCTTTTGAAAATCCAATGTTTGCATTAGAAAATCTTGATAGACACAAGGAAAGATTTACAGAAGATAGATATAAAAGAATACGCAAGAAAATCACCGACAAGGTTGAAGAAGTTGGGAACCTCTATTTGAAAAAACAGGAAATTAATAGTCTCTATGTTAATTTTCAAGAAGAAAGTGATTATAATGGTTTTAAAAAACTAGATATAGAGAAGCTTGCGAATATCATTGGATATTTTGCACATTTTGCTAACAATGTATTTAAAGTTAAACTGATGAAACTCTTATGGTACGCAGATGCACTTCATTTTAGACGATATGGAAGATCCATGACAGGACTTGTATATAAGCATAGGCCTTATGGAGCACTACCGATAGCTTTCGATGAAATCATATACCTGCCAACTGTGAGAGTAATTGAAGAAATTATCTATGAAGATATAAGCTATAAAATTGTTCCTAATAAACAGGTAAATGTTTCAGATTTTTCACTAGAAGAACTTAACATTCTTGAGAGTGTGGCCACTAAGTTTAAGAACTACAGAGCAAGAGAAATTGTGAATTACATGCATGAAGAAAAAGCTTATTTAGAAACAGAAGAATACGAAATAATTCCTTACAGCCTAGCCAAGGAATTAAGAGAATTAAGGTAATTAAGATAATAGATTTTGTCAGGTCAATAACGTTTGGTGTTTTATTTTTACCAAATCAGCCAATCTGAAATATAGGAAGAAATTCAACCAATAGCTTATCACTTTAAATCGGTGATGGGCTTCTTTTTTTATGCTTAAAAATGCATGCGTTAGGTTAACAGTGAAAGACTACATAATCAAAATGTTTAAAGCATACAAAAATAGATACAATTATATTGACGAAATGTATAAGTGTATGTTATCTTAAAGCTGAGGTGACATAATATGGAAGTTAATCTAGAGAGCTTAGTTTCATTGGAAAACTTGAAATCAAATGTAGAGGGAGTTCTTCAGATAGTTGAAAGAAATGGAAAGGTAGTATTACTAAAGGATAATCAGCCAGTCTATATCATCATAAAATATGACTCCAATTCAAAATCGCTTGATCAGGTGATGAAAATAGTAGCTAACAAAAATACACTCCAAGAGGCGATGAAGATCGTGCTATTAGAATCTGAAGATAAAGCAATGCATGCAGCTGAACTAGCTGATACTATCTTTGATAGGAAACTTTATCTTAAGAAGGACGGAACAAAGGCAGAATATACTCAGATAAGGGCTAGATGTGGTCATTATCCAGATCTATTTGAGGCATTGCCAGGAAACATTATTAAATTGAAAGAAGGGGTGGAGTGATGAGTGGAGAAGACTTATGGGGGAAAATAGAGGCGGCTATAACTAAAAATCCAATAGACGTTAAAACAGTACCTAGCAATAAAAAAGAACCCTTATGGTTTAAGGCATATATTGTTAACGATAAATTGTATGTGGATAATTCTTATACTCGCAAGCCATCCACAAAAATGTCTAAGAGTAGACCCATTAGAAAAGAAGAGTTTATAAAAGTTTATGAATACTATCATCGCTGGGCTAAAGGGGAACGACATCTAAAACAAGAAGCTATAGAGCTATCTCGAAATACAGCATATATCTTTGGGCTAATCGCTCATTTTGAATAGAACATTTTTAATTCTATAATTAAAGTTAATAATACCAATTAAGCGGCCTTTAAATATTGCGGCTGGATAAATCAGCTGTGTTTATAAGGAATATATCTGATTATCCAGTACTAAAATAACAGGGTGTTGATATTATGAAGATAGAATGGTTAAAAGAAATCATTGACGGTGGCGAAAGCATTAATGTTGAGTTTAAGCAATGCAAAACCCAGTTAAATAAAGATGTTTTTGAATCGGTCTGTGCTTTTCTGAATAGAAATGGAGGACACCTATTTCTTGGTGTTGAAGATAAAGGTGATATTATTGGTATAAACCCAGAAGCGATAGAGAAGGTTAAGAAGGATTTTGTAACTGCTATGAACAATCCTCAGAAAATCAGCCCAACCTTCTATTTATCTATTGAAGAGGTTAAAATTGACGGGAAAGTAATTCTTTACATCTTCGTGCCAGAAAGTTCTCAGGTGCATAGGTGTAATGGTAAGATTTTTGATAGAAATGAAGATGGGGATATTAATATTACTGACAACACAAATCTTGTTTCTGGAATGTATATGAGAAAACAAGGAACTTATACAGAAAACCGCATTTTTCCATTTGCAGAGCTATCTGAGTTAGACAGTGAACTACTTGCTAAGGTTAGAAAAATGGCTGCCAATCAGAAACCAAATCACCCATGGAAGTCGATGGATGACTTGGAGCTTTTAAAAAGTGCTGGCTTATATCTTAAGGACCTGCAGAGTGGGAAGGAAGGTATAACCTTAGGAGGAATTCTTCTTTTTGGTAATGAGCAACTGATTCATGCTGCGCTACCTCACTATCGGACCGACGCTATTCTTAGAAAAGAAGATACAGACCGTTATGATGATAGGGATGATATTCGGTGCAACTTAATTGATAGTTATGGAAGGCTAATGCAGTTTATTGCAAAGCATCTGAACGATAAATTTTATTTGGAAAAAGACCAGCGAATAAGTCTAAGGGATAAGATCTTCAGAGAGGTTATATCAAACATACTAATTCATAGAGAATTTGCTAATCCATTTCCGGCTAAACTAGTTATTGAAAAAGATAGGGTTTTCACCGAAAATAGCAACAAGCCTCATGGTAACGGCATTATTGACCCGGAGAACTTTTCACCATTTCCAAAAAACCCAACTATAGCAAGGTTCTTTAAAGAAACTGGATGGGTGGACGAATTAGGATCAGGAGTTAGAAATATTCATAAATACAACAAGATTTACTCAGGTGCAGAGCCGACTTTTATTGAAGATGACGTCTTTAAAACGATTATTCCGTTAGTGTTTAAAGCTACTGACCAAGACACCGACCAAGCTACCGTCCAAGTTACCGACCAAGCTGATGAAGATATTAAGAGACTATTAGAGTTCTGTAAAACTCCAAGAACTAGAGAAGAAATGCAGAACTTTTTGAAACTCAACCACAGAGGTCATTTCAGAGAAAAAATACTTAGCCCGCTGGTTAAAGGTGAATTATTGAAATTAACAATTCCAGACAAGCCAACAAGTCCAAAGCAAAAATATTACTATGAAAAAAGATAAGGCATTTAGAGTAAATAAAGAATTAAGATTCATGGCGATATGAAACTTATCTTATATGATTGGCTCTATTTGTATAAAAAAATTAAGCAAAAATTTCTCTATGTAATAGAAGAAACTCGTTCAGAATAGAAGAGTAAGAATAAGCTATGCAGCTCATCACTTAACCAGTGGTGGGCTTCTTTTTTTATGCCCGTTTTTAGTCTTTGTCATCACCTCAGATTAAAAAGCTTCCTATTATATAGCTCGCCTATAGTAGGTCAAAAAAAGTACACTTTTGCCCATTTTATCCTTTCGTCATCATGGCGTGCATCTCAACGGTCCGCATGTTAAAGAGCTTACCAAACCCTTGTGGGGTCTATTTTGAAAAAGAAAACATAGATACATTAGATAGCAAGAGCGAATTTCTCCTCACGATCCTATCCTCGCTAGCGCAAGAGGAAAGCCGCAGTGTGAGTGAAAACACCAGATGGTCTTGGAGTAAAAGGTGTAGTAGGGGTGAAATACACTGCCCTACCACATACTTTTTGGGGTACGATACGGACAAAGATGGGAACATCATCATCGATGAAAAACAGGCAGAAGTGGTTAAGAGGATTTTTCGAGAATATCTAGAGGGGAAGGGTACACCTACAATTGCAAGAGGATTAATGAGAGATGGGCTCCTTACAGCTAGAGGTAACCAGAAATGGACTGGGGATGCCGTATATAAAATTCTTAAGAATGAAAAATATATGGGCCACTGTCTAGCTCAAAAGACTGTCACTGTGGATTTTCTGACCCATAAAAGGGTGGCAAACAAAAATATTCAGCCCCAATACTATATCAAAAACAGCCTCCCAAGCATTATATCAGAAGAGGATTGGAATGCCGTCCAGGAAGAATTAAAACGAAGAAAAAATATGCTTCACGACCCTGATGGGAAGTACCGGATGGGATATAGCGGCAAAGCCCCTTTTTCAAATAAGCTCGTCTGCGGTATATGTGGCAGGCCTGTGATAAGAAGAAGGCTCACCTCCAAAAAGAAAGGGGAGAGGTACTATTTCTCAGCTTGGCAATGTCGGGTTAGCGCAAAATGCAGCAAAGAAGAAATTACATGTAGCTCAAAATATGTGTGGGAAGAGGCATTAGAGAAGGCTTTCATGAAATTGCTCTTTGAATTTAAAGAAGAAAAAGACCTAATCATTAGTGATGCAAAGAAAGCCATAAGTGAGTGCTCACTAGAAGATGAAGAAGAAACACGATTAGTAGAATTAGAAAACCAAATAGATAGGGTAACAGACCAAATTAGCCAAATGGCAGCAAGAGAAACTGCTACAAATGACCCTGTCTACGATGCTAACTTAAGACACTTGATTTACGAACAAGAAATACTGCAGATGGAGCATGACGGACTTTACAAGAACAAGCAAGAGAGTATTTTCCTAAAAAAACACCTTGATGAGCTCCTACATTACCTGGATGAAATTGAAGAACCAACAGATAAGTTCAGAGATGATATCTTTTCTAAAACTGTGGAGCGAGGTACCCTGCATGAAAACTACCAGGTAGAATTCAAATTCAAATGCGGCATTACCCGCACCACTTACTCGAAAAGACATTTGCTAAAATAATAAAAAACTCCAATTCACTAAGAAATAACTTGAAATATCTATCTAGCTGAGGCATAGATAGGACATGATTAAACCTTAGTGGAGAGGAGTTTTTTTGTGTCTAAATATCCAGAGTACTTTCAGTGGAAAAATGTATTGTGGGATCCCCTCTATGAAAAGAAAAAGAGCCCCATTGACAATAAAGACCAGAAAACTCGTGTGGCAGCTTACTGTCGGGTAAGTGTTAAGCGGGAAGATGGATACAAATCCTTAGAAAATCAAGTAAGCTACTACACCCAATTTATCAAAAGCCAAAAGAACTACAGACTAGTAGGTGTCTACTTTGACTTTGGAATTTCAGCTGTAAGTAGTGATAAAAGAAATGGTTTCAAGCGACTAATTAGACATTGTAAAGAAGAAAGAATTGACTTAATTTTAACTAAAAGCGTATCCCGATTTTCTCGAAACTCAAAAGAACTGCTAGAGGTGGTAAAGCAGCTAACTGAATTAGGCATTACAATCTATTTTGAAAGAGAGAACATAGACACCTCCCGGGACTACAATTCATTTATCTTCTCTGTTCAAGCTGCAATCGCTCAAGATGAAATCGAAACTGCCTCCCAGCTTTGTAAATATGGGTATGAAAAAAAGTTAATACAAGGAAAGCCCAACTTTAGAAACCCCTATGGCTATGATGTAAATTTTAAAGATGGTGAAACCATAGTGACTATTAATGAAGCAGAAGCTAAAGTCGTCAAGTGGATTTATCAGCAGTTCCTTCAGGGTAAAACCTACGCAGAGATTAACCGAGAGCTAATCCAAAATGGCATCAAAACTAAAAAAGGCAATAGTCGCTGGGAAAGCACTGTGGTAAAAAAGATACTCACCAGTGTCGTTTATATAGGGAACAAACTTGCAAGATCTAGGACTAAAGATTTTCTAACTGGAAAAATCAAAAAAACAACAGATCGGGAGCAGTATTTAATAACAAACACTCATCCTGCCATAATCACCGAAGATGTTTTTAACTTAGCACAAGAGCGAGTAAAAAAGGTAGGCAAAAAAAGCCATAACAACAATAATAAGCAAAGAAAAAGGGCCTTTTCAAAGCGCATTATCTGTGGGCGTTGCGAGAAAAGGTACCGTGCCCAATATAATACAAAGTGGGACTGTCCCAACGCCCTTCCCAGTGTCAACTTATGTAAAGCAAAAAGGCTAAGTGATAATGAGCTTAAAGAAATGGCTTTAAAAGCTTTTCAAGAGAGATTTAACACATTAACAGAGCTTTTAAAAATTCTGCAACATATCAATCAGAATGACCACTTTGAATTTCATCGATTAAAAATGCTAACAGAGATTGAGATCCTTAAAAGCCAGGGCCTAGACATAGCAGCAAAAAGAGAAGAATACGCCAAGTTTGAAGAGCGGTTCTCAAAAATTGAAGCTGACAGAACTTATCGGGATCAGGCTATCAACTGGCTTGCAAGCCTTAAAAATATAGATGAATTTAGGGATGAGATAACTGTAGAACTAATCAGAGCTTGGGTTATGGAAATAGCAGTTTATTCAAAGGATGCTTTTATCATAAAGTGGATTGATGAAAAAGAAACGGTAATTGGTGAAGCTGAGATAGAAGAAATCAAAAAAGAAATCACAGAACAAGAAATAATATCAACAATAGAGTTAAACCACAAACTACCAATCCAATTAGAGCAAATAGAAGCTGCACTGCAAGTAAGCACCAGAGAGGAGGTCAAGAACATGGCTGTTGAAGCTCACACTGAAGAAGTACAGAATGAGGTAATTAAGCTTGAGCCTGGAATGGGGATTGCAGCAGTTAAAAACCTTAAGAAAAGCCTTAGTAAAGCCAAAGCATTAAATATATTGAGCAAAAATGATAAGAAGTTAAAAGTGGCAGCCTATTGCCGGGTATCCACCCTTGAGGGTCAGCAGCAAGTATCGTTACAAACTCAAATTGCGTACTACACCTACTTAATACTCAAAAACCCCCAGTGGGAATTTGCTGGAATTTATGCAGATAAGGGGTTATCGGGAACTTCTACTGAACATAGAGAAGAATTTAATAAAATGATAGAAGCGGCAAAAGCAGGAAAGATTGACTTGATCATTACCAAGTCGATTTCTAGATTTAGCCGCAATGTAGTAGATGTCCTTGAAGTTATCAAAACCCTAAAAGAACTACCTAATCCAACCCAATGTTATTTTGAAAAAGAAAATATAAACTCTGCAGATAAGGAAGCAACTATGTTAATTACACTAATGGGAGCTGTTGCAGAAAATGAAGTGATGAACCTTTCTAAAAATATCAGATGGGGTATTACAAAGCTTGCTCAAAGAGGCATCATCCATAAAACAACAAATATCTATGGCTATCATATTGATAAAGACCGAAACTGGGAGATTGTCCCCGAAGAAGCAGAAGTCATCCGCTTTATTGCCAAAGAGTATGTGTCAGGAAGTAGGTATAAAAATATTATTCAAAAGCTCCATGCTAAAGGGATAAAAAGTCCATCTGGTAAAGCCTATTGGAATGATCATCAAATCAGA
>NZ_JBNPXS010000046.1:0-21757 GCF_050433185.1 Desulfitispora alkaliphila | reverse complement strand
GGATTAAGAGAGTTGGTCTTTCACCAGGTTTTAGTTCGTGTTAGCGATAAATATAAGTTGGAAATGCATATAGATACCGATGAGGCAAATGCAGCCTGTCTTAACAATAATAAGTACGTTACTATCATTTAGAAATAAATTTATTTAAAGAATAAGGTAGACTTTTAATTAACTTGGTATTATAATAAAAAAGCAATGGACAAACACAGGTTGTGAATAATATCTTTTTCGCAACCTGTGTTGGCGGACTGAATTCGGAAATTTAGGGAAGGGTGTGAGTGGAATGACAAAAGAAAGCACTAATAGTTTACAAGAGCAAACACCTCAGATAAAACAAGAAGGGAATAAGTCAACTCTTTTTAAGTTCTTGAATTGGATGGATGAGAATTTTGAAAAGCCAGTATTAATCATCGGATTGTTAAGTATGATTTTGATTATTACAGCTGATACAATTAATCGTTACTTGATAACTGGTTTGGGGTTGCCTAATGTACTTAATATAAACGCATGGGCTGGGGAAGTTTCTAGATTTATATTTATTTATATATCATACTTTTCAATGGCATTGGGAATTAAAAGAAGAAGCAATATTAGGATGGACGCCTTATACAATGTTCTTCCTAAACGATGGCAGGAGGCAGGTTGGATAGCCATAAATCTATTCTTCTTGTTCTTCACTGTAATTATTTTTAGTAAAAGTGTAGAGATAATCCAAATGCAGATGGACCGAATGCAGTTAACTCCTGCATTGAGAATTCCGTACTATATTCCATATATGATTTTACCTATCGGGTTTGGATTGATGTCAATTAGACTAGTTGTGGATTTATGGAAAACTGCTAAAGCAGTTCCAATTAAGGATACGCTAATTTGTGTAGCATTTACGGTTATATCCTTGCTAATATTCCTGAATATTAATCTTGGTGCTACTTTAGTTTTGTTTACTTCATTAATATTCTTTGTGGTTATTGGTGTTCCCATTGCAATTGCACTGGGTTTGGCCACGGTGATTACAATAATGAATACCGACGCTATCAGCTTGCGAATGGTTTCTCAATTTGCATATAGTGGAATAGATAAGTTCCCCTTATTGGCCATCCCATTTTTCGTGGCAGCAGGTGTTTTTATGGGGGCGGGAGGATTATCTACGCGCTTACTAAATGTGGCAGATGAGATCATCGGTGGGATAACTGGAGGATATGCAATAGTTACAATAGCCACATGTATGCTATTTGCCGCGATTAGTGGCTCTGGACCTGCCACAGTTGCAGCTATTGGTGCAATAACCATCCCGGCAATGATTCAGCGCGGTTATTCAGCCTCTTTTGCCACTGCCATAGTTGCTGCAGCTGGAGCAATAGGTGTTATGATACCGCCGAGCAATCCATTTATTATCTACGGTGTGGCTGCCCAGCAATCCGTTGGAAGGCTTTTTATGGCAGGGATAATTCCTGGTATCCTTATGGGATTATTACTAATGCTAGTAGCTTATGTTATATCTAAAAAGAATGGCTGGAAAGGATCTGAAAGAAAAAGAAGTATAAAGACATTAGTCAAAGCGATTTGGGATGCTAAGTTTGCACTGTTAGTGCCATTCATAATTCTAGGTGGTATTTATGGTGGGTTCATGACACCTACTGAAGCAGGAGCGGTTGCGGCGTTTTATGGTCTGTTTGTAGGAGTAGTTATCTACAGGCAACTTAACTGGAAAACTCTCCCTAAGGCGCTGGTGGATGCTGCTATGATCTCTGGAGTCATTATGGCATTGATGGCAACGGCTACTATGTTTGGATATTTAATGACTGTAGAGAGAATTCCTAACATGATTGCGGATGCTATACTTTCAGTCTCAGATAATCCAGTAATCATTTTACTTATAATTTCAGCATTTTTACTCTTTATCGGTACATTCTTAGAAGCCTTAGCAGCTATAGTTATCCTAGTACCCATTTTATTACCAATTGTTGTAGCTCTTGATATTAACTTAATTCACTTTGGTGTAATAATGGTTGTAAACTTGGCCATAGGATTTGTGACACCACCTGTTGGAGTAAACCTATTTGTTGCCATGGGTATATCAAAGGTGGAGTTTGGGCCACTAGTCAGAGCGATGATACCGTTTTTGCTCATATTGTTAGTGGGATTACTAATAATTATGTATGTTCCCCAGCTATCCATGTATTTACCAGACAGATTATAGGATACTGATACAGGAGGTGAGAAAGCAAGTCAAATAGTAATGTGTTTTAAAAATCAATAAAGAAGTAAACTTGTTTTAAAAATGAGAGGAGGAATGTTAATGTTAAACTCAAGATTTAAGGTGAAAGGATTTCTAGCTATTGGATTAGTATTGATTTTATCAATTGCTTTATTAGGTTGTGGTGGGTCGGATAATGGAGATGCAAGCGGAGGCGAAGAGCAGGAAGTATATAGAATGAGAATTGGTCACCCCATGGCACCTGGAAATAATGTTTCGGTGGGATATGTTAAGTTTAAAGAAATAGTAGAAGAAATGTCTGATGGCAGAATAGAAATAGAAATTTATGACTCTGCCGTACTTGGTAGTGATAGAGTAACTCATGAGTCTGTACAAGCAGGAACACTAGAAATGTCTTCATCATCTACACCAAATATGGCCAACTTTAATAATGACTGGATGGTGTGGGACTTACCGTATATTACATTATATGAAAATCAAGAAGCTATATACGATGCTATTGACAATGGTAGGATTGGAGAGCACTTCCGTGAAATTAGTAGAGAAGATGGTTTTGAAATTATAATGTTTAGTGAGTATGGATATAGAAAGATGACTACAGCAAATGCTCCTGTAAGAACTCCTAACGACTTTAGAGGTTTAACATTGCGTACTACAGATTCGCCAGTTGAAATTGCTGTTGCTAATGCAATAGGTGCAAATCCTGTTCCTGTAGCTTGGGGCGAGGTGTATACAGCTTTACAGCAGGGAACAGTTGATGGGCAAGGTAACACTTTTGACCTGCTATATGCAGCTCAGCACCATGAAGCTACAGGATATGCAGCAACTACTGACCACAACTATTGTATGCATATATTAGTTATGAATGTAGATTACTATAATGCACTGCCAGAAGACCTGCAAAGAATTGTTAAAGAAGCTGGACAAAAGGCTTTAGACTGGCAACGTGAGGTTACCTACACTCAAGAAGCAGAGGCTAAGCAAAACTTTATCGATCACGGAATTGAAGTGTTTGATTTAACTGATGAAGAAATGCAAATGTGGATGGATGTAACTAAACCAGTTTGGGATGAGTTTATTGGAAGTACAATTGACCAATGGTTAGTTGAAGAACTACTAGAAGTACAGGGTCGAGGAGACGAGCTTTAAAAACAGCCCCTCCCATTAACTTTATATAACATAAGTGCTACCTTAAAAAGGGTAGCACTTATGTGTTTATAAGGATAGTTGTTTTAAATAGCGTACACATATTTTAATTTTGTGTTATTATAGAGTACAAATGAAATAAAAAGAATTATGAGGTGCGCATATGTTTAACCAAATTCATACAAAGTCCCAAAGTGTATATCAAAAAGTCGTATCTGAATTAAAGCTAGCCATTGTAAATGGACAACTAAAACCTGGGGAAAAACTGCCAAACCAAAGAGAATTGGCGGAGATGCTTGGGGTTAGCAGAACCACTTTACGAGAGGCTTTGAAACTTCTTGAAGCATCAGGTTTGGTCGTTATAAAGCATGGACAAGGAGTCTATGTTACTGATAAAGATCCCAATACTCCAGTGGATACTTTTGTGCAGCAACTTTTCATTGGAAAGGAAAAAATAGAAGAACTTTTTGCTATTAGAAGAGTACTAGAAGTGCAGGCTGCTATTTGGGCTGCAAAGAATGGAACTGAAGAGCAAAAGCAAGAGCTGTTGAAAATTGTAGCAGAAACTACCGACGCATTAGAAAGTAAAGGCATAAAGGATAAATCTGTATTATTAGCTGAACACGATAGGATTTTTCATAATGCATTAGCAGAAGCTACAAACAATAGTGTTTTTGTTAAAATCATGCATGACCTGATTGATTTATTAACCGATGCCAGGTGTCAGGCTACAAGAGTCCCGAATAGACCAGTAAAATCACTAAGAGACCACTTGAAAATAGCACAAGCTATTATAAAAGGGGACACGAAAGAAGCAAAAAATACTATGCTTGAGCACTTGGATGCAGTAGAAAAAGACCTTATGGACTCGATAGAGTAAGAAAGAAAATTAACAGCAAATTAATATTTTGCATGTATACAATATTTTTAAGTTTTCAAGAAGGAATCTAAGGGGAGATGATGAATACTATATACAATAAGAGGTATGACCACCAACCTCTTACCGCTTAATCGGTAATAAGCTTTTTTAAAATATATTTAACTTACAAGGAGGTAACAAGTATGGCAAAAGTAGCATGGGTCGTAGACCCAACAGACAACGTAGCGACCATATTAGGTCCAGAAGTAGAAGCAGGAAGTAAAATTGCAGTAGAAATTGATGGGGTAGAAGTAGAGGTGCCAGTAAACAACAAAATAATTTACGGTCACAAAATCGCAATCAAGCCAATCGCAAAAGGTGAGACAATCTTAAAGTATGGCTTGAGCCTAGGTAAGGCAACAGAGGACATAAAAGTAGGTGACCACGTGCATCTTAACAACATTGAGAGCAACAGAGGCCGTGGGGACTTAAGCAAAAAGGAGGCTGAATAATATGTCTAAATTTTTAGGATATGTACGACCCAATGGAGAAGTAGGAGCTAGAAACCATGTACTGATTTTATCAGCAACAGTTTATGCAAATAGTGTAACAGAGCGAGTGGCTAACTCAGTAGTGGGTGCTGTTCCAATAACTCACCACCTAGGAAGATGTCAAACAAGATCAGACCTAGAAATGACTTTTAAAATATTAACTAGAATGGCAATGAACCCAAATGTGGGTGGAGTAGTAATCGTGGACCACTTTAGAGAAGAGCTATGCAACATTGACGACATGGCAGAAGAAATTTCTAAAGTAGGTATTCCAGTAGAAGCAGTAAACATTAGAACAGTAGGTGGAGCTATCAATGCAGTAGCAGACGCCACAAGAAAAGCAATGAATATCAAAAGAAAACTATCAGCGCAAAAACGTGAAGAAGTAGACATGTCCAAATTTTTATTTGGCTTAAACTGCGGAACATCAGACACAACATCAGGTCTTGCATCAAACCCAGCACTAGGACTATGTTCTGACCGAGTTATAAAAGAGGGAGGACGTTCGATCCTAGCAGAATTCCCGGAGCTAATGGGAGCAGAAGAATGGTTAGCATCAAAAGCAGTAAACCAACAAGTAGCAGACAAGATATGGAATGAAATTGCCAAATACGAGCAAAGAATTCTAGCAACAGGAGAAGACATTAGAGGATCTCAGCCTACGGGAGATAACATCGCAGGTGGATTGAGCACAATCGAAGAGAAATCCCTAGGTGGAGCTAAGAAAAGTGGATCAGCAACCATCATGGATGTAATCGGCAATGGAGACAGACCAGGCAAAGAATCAGGTCTATATATGATGAATACACCAGGTCACGGAGCGGAATCAATTACAGGTATTGCAGCAGCAGGAGCGCAAGCCCTAGTATTCTCCACAGGTGGCGGTCACACAATTGCTCACCCAGTAATGCTAACAATTAAAATAACAGGAAACGGAATTTCCTATGATCAAATGCAGGATACAGTTGACCTAGACTTAAGAGGGCTTTTAGAAGGAACAATCTCACTAGAGCAAGCATCAGAGATGATTTATGATGAGCTAGTAGAAGTATTATCAGGAAAGCTTACAAAGACAGAGATCTTAAAAGAAACAACAGGCTTTGCTATCCACAGGGTTGGATTGAGTATTTAATATTGGAAAATAAAGAAAGGGCTCTAGTAAAAACTAGAGCCCTTTCTTTATTTCTTAAGTATGTATTGACAGTTATTGAAAAATAGGAATATAATAAACACATTAAATGTTGCAATATTGTACAAAAAAAAGAGGGGGGGGCGGCTTCTAATGGATAGCGCTATGCCATTGCACTACCAGATTACACAAGAGTTGCGCAAGAGACTAGAGGTAGGGGAATGGGAAGCTGGAGAATTATTTCCTACAGATAAGCAACTCATGGAAAAGTACGATGTTAGCAGTACTACTGTAAGGAGATCTATTTACGAACTAGTAAAAGAGGGGTGGCTCAGCAGAAAGCCTGGCAAAGGTACATTTGTTCGCGAAAAAATGGTAGAAACACTACAGGGGTTAACTGGATTTTTTGAGGAAATTGAGAAAAGGGGCTTTAAGCCTAGTGCTAAGGTAACAAAAATAGGAGTAGAAAAAATTACTGAAGAAACCCTAGAACTTATTCCTAATTTGAAAGAGTTTGGAGCAAGCGAACAATTATATCTTGTGGAAAAAGTTCAAATGATGAACGAGTTGCCAGTGGTATTTGTGAGAAGCTACTGGCCAGTGGATGTGGGAAGAAGTTTTGAGGAATATGATTTAGCAATCAAAGGAATGTACGATATTGTACAAAAAGATTTAAATATAATTTTAGAAGAAGCGGAACAAGAAATATTTGCCGCAGTAGCCGATGAGGAAGAAGCAAAATTACTGGATATGGAGGTTGGGGAACCTATTCTAAAAATGATTAGGTCCACCTATAGCCGCGGCAGACTGATGGAAGTATCCCTGAACTCTTATAGGGGTGACAGGTATAGTTATCGAGTGCAAATGAATAAGAACGACATAAAAGACAAAAAAATGTTTAAATTAGATGAAGGAAATGGCTCTTAACAGGGGCCATTTTTTCATGTGAATTTCCAGAAAAATTTATTGATGAAAAACGGCTTAGATGGTAAACTAAGACTATCTAACAAGATTATAATATTACAAACATACAAAATTACATTATGTTTAAATTACAAATTTTAAGGAGGTAAGTTTTTATGGGATTAGTTACGCTTGAAGAAGTCATGAAAATTCACGATGGGGCAGTAGGTGCATTTAGTACATATGACCTATATAGTGCTCAGGGGATTATCAATGCAGCCGAGGAAAAGGGACTTCCAGTGATTGCTATGATTGGCTCACCAGTGCTAAACAAGCTTGGCAATGAAGAATTAGGGGAGATCATGGTTAATCTGGCAAAAAAATCATCAGCACCAGTATGTGTTTTCCTAGATCACTCTAAAGATTTAGCAACATGTATTAAAGCTATCAGGTTAGGGTTTAGTGCAGTAATGATAGATGGCTCACACTTAAGCTTAGAAGAAAACATAGAAGTTACAAATAAAGTGACAGAAGTAGCAAGGGGTGTAGGTGTATCTGTAGAGGCAGAATTAGGTGCGCTAGCAGGAATTGAAGATGGCGAGGAAGTTAAAAATGCTAAAATGACAGATCCAACCCATGTGGACAAGTTTTTAAGTTCTACGGACGTAGATGCATTAGCAGTTTCAATTGGTAATGCTCACGGGTTGTATAAGGGGGAACCAAAACTAGATTTTGAGCGACTACAAAAAATTGCTGACATTGCAAATGTTCCCCTTGTACTACATGGAGGTACAGGCTTGACAGTAGAGCAGTTTGCAAAGGGAGTAAGCATGGGAATTAAAAAGATAAACATAGGAACCGAAGTAAAGAAAACATATATCGATGCGTTCATTGAAACTAGTAAAGTTAATCCAGCAGCGCACGACATGGTTGGTATTCCCCTAGCGTGTAAAGATGCTGTGAAAGAAATGGTAAAAGATAAGTTAGAGTTTTTTGCAAGAGGATATAAAGAATTACTGTAATAATAAGCTCTCGGAAACCACAAACATGAGTGCCCAAGAATAAGTTGAATAGAAAGTCTAATAAAGCTTTAGCAGTTCAAAAATAGAAACAACAAAAGAAACACTATCATGACAGAAGCCTTATGAAAAGAAAAGTAAATAGGCAGATCGTAAGGACTGTCAGCAACAGTAAAAGCATACAGGGAACGCCCATAATAATACTGTTCCCTATAGCTGCCCCAGCCCCAATCAGCATCGGGATCAGAAAAGCGACGCGGGCAGTTATAACGGAAAACATTATTTTTTCTACAATTGCATAAAAGCTTTCCGTATGGGCTAGCACCCGTACGGACAGAGGTTCCGTCCCCGGCTACCGAAAGAAGAGAAGTATTGCCTAAAAGACCCTTCTTAGCAGAAGGCAAAACGAAACACTCCTTCAAGGTTTGCTGTAACAAATCAGAAGGCCAATTTTTAAAAGATGGGGGATAGTTTAAAAAGCGCTTGACTAGGCGTTTGACAATACCAGGATTGCGCATGTGAGCTTTTTCCCCTTTCTTCTTACCCTTCTTAGGTTTACGCTGGGGCTTACGGACCTTACTAGATAAATGGGCACTGACACCTGCCCAAAGACGCTTTTGAAAGTCATAAAAAGTGCCAACACCGGGGGTATTTGCAGGCTCAAAACCAGAAAGAATAGCTAGAATGGGTAAAGGAGTTTTTAACTCCTTTATCCATTTATCAACAGAAGAGACATGGCGTATCTCCATTATGAGCATAGACCTGAAAAGATGAACAGGGTCAGTAGCACTTCGGCCCATATTTTGACTGTAGCAGTGCTTAACAATAGAACGAACTTTTGGCATCAGTATACCAGACACCAGCTTAAACTTAAAGAGCTAAAGTTAAAGTACCTGGCATTTGTGCGCATGGTACTTTAACTTTAAAAATATTTAAACAGCATTTAAAGAATGGGGGCATTACAGTTGACTGGAAAAAAACTAGCAGTTGCCCAATCAGGAGGCCCCAGTGCCGTTATTAACAGTACTTTGGCAGGAATAATTGAAGAGAGCTATAAAGACAACGGAATAGGCACAGTTATAGGACTGGAAAACGGCCTGGAGGGTCTATTTGAAGGTAGAGCAGTAGATTTAAGTAATTTGTCTCAGAGACAGATTTCCCAGTTAAGAGAAACTCCCGGGGCTATCTTAGGTTCTGTTCGGACTGAGTTAACTGGCCCAGATATAGAAAGAGCTGTGGAAATACTGGTCGATTTAGATGTAGGATATTTTCTGTACATTGGCGGTAATGGAACCATGTACGCTACTCACTTGATTTATGAAGCAGCTTGGAAAAGGGGAGTAGAGCTCTTAGTTGCAGGAGTCCCTAAAACTGTAGATAACGATATTGTAGATATCAGTCATACTCCCGGCTATGCTAGTGCGGCTAAGTACGTTGCAAGAGCAGTGAAGGATTTGGCTTTGGATTTAGAGGCTATGAAGGGCTTTGAGCAGGTTAGAGTTGTAGAGACTATGGGCAGAAATGTGGGTTGGCTAGCAGCTGCCAGTGGCTTAGCAAGGAAAGATGATAGTCAAGCTCCTCACCTAATATATTTGCCCGAACATGCCTTTGATGAAAGCAACTTTTTAACTAGGATACAGTATGTAGTAGCCCGCTATGGATATGCAGTAGCTGTTGTGGGTGAGGGCATTACCGATGAAAAAGGTGATGCAATAGGTCATCCAGCTTTTGAGGAGAAAATCGGCAAAAGCCAAACCTATGGTGGGGTAGCAGATTATCTATCAGAGCAAATTACAGCCAAGCTAGGCTTGCGCTCCAGGGCGCAAAACTTAGGAATGGCTCAGCGCAGCTTTGCAGCTTATCGTTCGGAAGTGGATGAAGTAGAGGCTTTTAATATAGGAAAAGCCGCCGTTAAGTCACTACTAAATGGCGACAACGGATGTATGACTATAGTGGAAGAGGCAAATGGAGAAGCATTAAAACTAAATCCAATTCCTTTAATTCAAGTGGGGGGCAAAGAAAAGAAAGTACCCGATCACTTTTATGATAATAGCAGGAAACAGGTTACCGGAGAATTTATAAATTGGCTTAGGCCACTAGTTGGGGAATGGCAGCAAGATTACTTGTATCTAACAGAATTGCCAAAATATAAAGTGGAAGAAGAATACTAGACTGGCGGGAGGAATAGTCATGGCTTTGACTGAACTTTTTAATAAAGAAATAAATGAAAAAGAAAGCCGCATCGCTAAACTTATGGCTACAGAAAATTTAGATGGCATATGTCTTTTTAAATTCATGAACTTTTCTTGGTTTACTTCAGGGGGGACTAACAGAGTTGTTACAGGGTCAGAAGCTGGTTGTGCAGTAGTTGTTATTATAGAGGGCAAAAAATATATTGTTGCACCTTCCAATGAAATAAATCGAATTATGACGGAGCAGGTTATGGGTCAAGGTTTTGAGCCGGTTACCTTTTACTGGTATGAAAAGCCTTTAGATGCCATAAAAAAATTGGCAGGTGGCAAAAAGCTAGGCACAGATATGCCTAAAGAAGGTATGACATTTGTAGGTGACCAGGTAGATAGGCTGCGTTTTTCTCTAACACCGAATGAAGTTCAAAAGGCTAAAATAATAGGAGCTATTTGTAGCTTTGAAACTTCTCAGCTTTGTGCAGACTTGCGTCCGGGAATTACTGAATATGAAATCACTGCAAATTTAAGCGATAGATTATTATCAAATGGGATTAGACCAGCAGTATTGTTGGTGGGAACAGATGAGAGGATTGTTGGCTGTAGACATCCGGTGCCAACAGATAAGGCTTTAGACAAATATGCTCTTATAAGCTTAGTGGGAGAAAAGGATGGTCTGCACGTTACCCTTACTAGAGCAGTTCACTTTGGCAGCTTACCTTCAGACCTGAGAGAGAAGCAAGAAAAAGTAGCTAGAGTTGATGCTGTGATGATTGACAACACTCGCATAGGGGCTAATAGTGAAGATCCCTTTAAGGCTGGAATAGAGGAGTTTGCAAAAGTTGGATATCCAGAAGAGTGGAAGAATCATCACCAGGGTGGGGCAATTGGATATGCTCCTAGAGAGTTTAGAGCTGGAGATGGTAGAGAAGAAACTATAGTAGTTGATCAAATGTTTGGTTGGAATCCTACACTGCAAGGGACTAAAAGTGAGGATACAGTTCTCACTAGGCAAGGGGACACTCCGGAAGTGGTTACTCCTGTACCAAAGTGGTGGCCGGTTACAGAGGTTCAGCTAAAAGATGGAAATAAACTGCAGAGACCTATGATATTAGAAGTATAGAGACCAAAATGAATGGGGGAGAAATTGTGAAAACATTAGTTGCAGACGCGAAAAAATGTATTGGCTGCAGGGTTTGTGAGCAGTGGTGTAGCATGGTACACCATGGTGCTGTAAACCCTGCTAAATCACGGATTAGAGTTACAAGGCTAGAGGACAAGGGTGTAGATGTACCTACTATTTGTATGCAATGTACTAAACCAGCTTGTGTGTCTAGCTGCCCAACAGATGCATTGGAAAAGAACCCTAAAACAGGTGCAGTAAAGACTGATAAGGAAAAGTGTACAGGTTGCCGCCTGTGTATGGAGGCTTGCCCTCATGGTGCAGTGGGAATGCACCCAACTGAAGGCTACGTACTAATTTGTGATTTGTGTCACGGGAAGCCTAAGTGCGTAGAAAACTGTCCAGAAAGTGCTTTGACTTGTATTGATGCCAAATCAGTAGACAGCTTTTATCGTGCCAAGGCGTTAAAGGCAAAGGAGAAAGGGGGAGCTGCAGGTGAGTAGAAGGGATTGCTTTACTGGAAAACTATTGCGAGTAAATTTGACAGAGGGTACTGTAACTACTGAGGAAATAAAGGAAGAAGTATATAAAGATTATTTAGGTGGAAGAGGTATGGGAGCATACTACATGTATAATGAAGTACCTGCTCAGACAGAAGCCTTCTCTGAAGCCAATAAGCTTATGTTTTTTAATGGACCTGTTATTGGTACAATGGCTCCTGGTAGCAACAAAATTTGCGCCAGCTTTAAGTCACCATTATCTAAGACCTACACATACTCCCTTTGTGGAGGACACTTCGGTCCCGAATTAAAATTTGCTGGTTATGTAGGCTTGATTATAGAGGGCAAGGCGGATAAGCCTGTTTATCTATGGATTGAAGATGACAAAGTGGAAATTAAAGATGCCAGTGCAGCTTGGGGTCACAACATTCCAGATACAGCAAAAATTCTGCGAGAAGAATTAAACACGGATGAATCTGTAAAGATTGCCTGCATTGGTCAAGCTGGTGAAACCCTAAATAAAATGGCGTGTATTACTGCTGATAGGCACAGAGAGTTTGGTCGAGGTGGCGGCGGAGCTGTTATGGGCTGGAAAAACCTTAAAGCTATAGCTGTGAGGGGAACAGGTGAGGTAAGACCGGTACAAGCTCCTAAGCTTGCTAAGTATGTACAAGAATTGCATAAAGAGTTTAAAGAAAATCCAAAAGCCATTGCACGAAGAAATTACGGTACGATGGAGATGTTAGATGGAATAAATAAGCTGGGTTTTTGGGCTACTAAAAACTTCTCTGAGGGGTATTTTGAAGAAGGCAAGGATATGACAGGCCCTAAAATGAGAGAAGATATAGTGGTAAATGACTGTGCTTGCTACAGTTGTCCTGTTGCCTGCTCAAAGGTATGTGCAGTAAAATCCGATAAATACGGTGAGGTACACATTGAGGGACCTGAGTTTGAAACAGCTACACTATTGGGTTCAAACTGTGGTATTAGTGAGTGGGATGACTTGCTTAAAGCCTCAGAAGTATGCGATTACTACGGCATGGATACCATTTCTGCTGGTGCTACTGTATCTCTAGTAATGGAATGCTATGAGCGTGGTATTATAACAAAAGAAGACTGTGATGGCCTAGAAATGAACTTTGGTAATGGAGAGGCAGCAGTTGCCCTTTTAGAAAAAATGGGTAAACGAGAGGGAATTGGTGATTTATTGGCAGGCGACATCAGGGAAGTTGCTGAGAAGCTTGGTGCACCAGAACTGGCAATGCAGAGTAAAGGGATGTCCTTGGCTGCTTATGACCCTCGAGGATGTAAAGGGATGGCTCTTACCTATGCAACTTCGCCTAAAGGAGCCCATCACATGGTTGCGCCTACTATGGGTGCTGAAATTCCTGGAGACAGATTTGCAGACAAAGGTAAGGCTGCTCTAGTAAAAGATACTCAAATTCAAATGGCACTAGTGGATTCAGAGGGTTACTGCGCTACGATGAGACCTGTAATGAGTTCTGCTAAGCAAGTGAAGCTGTTAAACATGGCTACAGGCTGGGATATGAGTGAAGAGGAGTTGCTACAAGTAGGGGAGCGAATCCTCAACCTAGAGAGAATGTATAATGTGCGGGATGGACTTACAAGAAAAGAAGATAAGTTACCACCTCGTTTCTTAAAAGAGAAGTTTGAAAAGGGTAATAGTGCAGGTCAAATAATTTCATTAGATGGAATGCTAGATGAATACTATGCTGAAATGGGTTGGAGTGTAGAAGATGGCAAGCCCACTGCAGAAAAACTTAAAGAGTTGAACCTAAAATTGGATTAATGTAAAATAAAGGGGGCGGTAGATAGTTTCTGCCGCTCTTCTTGATTTAGCGGGAGGTGGATCCGGTGGAAAAAAAGTACATTCTATCCCTTGATCAAGGTACTACCAGCTCTAGAGCGATTCTTTTCGATAAAGATGGTAGTACTGTAGGGGTTGCCCAAAAGGAGTTTAGACAAATTTACCCTAAGCCAGGCTGGGTAGAGCATGATCCAATGGAAATATGGGGAACTCAAAGTGGAGTTGCTCGAGAGGTTTTAGAGACAACAGGTATCAGACCTCAAGAAATAGCTGCTATAGGGATAACAAATCAGAGAGAGACCACAATAATCTGGGATAAGAATACAGGAAAACCAATCTACAATGCCATTGTATGGCAATGCAGGCGAACAGCAGAGATATGTGATAGCCTAAAAGAGCAAGGCATGGAAGAATATGTGCGAGATAATACAGGATTAGTGATAGATGCATATTTTTCTGGGACTAAAATCAAGTGGATTTTGGACAATGTAGAGGGTGCTAGGGATAAGGCTGAAAGAGGAGAGCTTTTATTTGGAACGGTAGACACTTGGATTATTTGGAATTTGACTAGGGGGAAGTCTCACGTAACTGACTACTCTAATGCATCTAGAACCATGTTATACAATATCAAGGAGCTTAAGTGGGATGAAAAGATGCTACAAGTCCTTGATATTCCATCTGGTATGCTGCCGAAGGTCATGGATTCCAGCACAATCTTAGGTCGCACTGATAGTCAAACCTTTGGGGGAGCAGAAATCCCCATCTCAGGAGTGGCTGGAGATCAACAGGCTGCACTATTTGGACAGGCTTGCTTTAAGTCAGGCATGGCCAAAAACACTTATGGTACGGGCTGCTTTATGTTGATGAATACAGGTGAAAAGCCAGTAACATCCCAAAATGGGCTCTTGACTACCATTGCATGGGGAATAGATGGAAAGGTCGAGTACGCTCTTGAGGGAAGTATTTTTATCGCTGGTGCTGCAGTACAATGGTTGCGTGATGAGATGAAGCTAATTGATTCAGCTGTGGATTCAGAGTACTTTGCAGGAAAGGTTCAGGATACTGGTGGTGTCTATGTGGTACCGGCCTTTGCAGGGCTAGGTGCTCCTTATTGGGACATGTATGCCCGTGGAGGTATTTTCGGGATGACCAGAGGGACTAAAAAGGAACACATTATTAGGGCCACTCTGGATTCGCTAGCTTATCAGACCAAAGATGTGCTCAGTGCTATGGAAGAGGATTCAGGAATTAGGCTAAAGGCTCTTAGAGTAGACGGTGGAGCTGTGGCTAACAACTTGATGATGAAATTTCAAGCTGATATCTTAAATGTACCTGTGGAGAGGCCAAGGCTCACAGAAACAACAGCTTTAGGAGCAGCCTTTTTAGCGGGACTAGCAGTTGATTTCTGGAATAAAGAAGAAGTAACTGAAAACTGGAAGATGGATGCCAAGTTTGAACCCTGCATGGAAGATGATAAGCGAGAGCGCTTATACAAAGGCTGGAAAAAAGCAGTTAAGTTGACCATGGGATGGGAGAAAGATGAAGAGTAAGGGTTCCTTTGAAAAAGTTATTGCAGGACAAAGGGTTGTGGCATCCCTGAGAAGAATTGATGATTTGGGAGAAGTGTTGAACCATAAAAAGATTAAGACTATATTTATTCTCAATACTAACATTTTCGAGTTGAAGCGTATTACAAACGAGGTCAATAAAAATGGGAAAAAAGTATTCGTGCATGTTGATCTTGTAGAAGGATTGGGAAAAGACACTACTGGCATAAGGTTTTTATCAAAAGCAATAGGTGTGGATGGAATAATTTCTACCAAATCCACTTTAATAAAAGCAGCTAAGGACGAAGGATTAGTAACCGTACAACGCTTTTTTATGGTGGACAGCGAAGCTGTTAAAACTGGTATTAAAATGGCCAAAGTAGGTAAACCAGATGCATTAGAAATCATGCCAGCCTTCCTGCCCAAATATTATCTAGATCAGGTGATTGAAGAATTAGGTGTACCTGTAATTGCAGGTGGCTTAATGCGAACTGAAGAAGACGCCGAGATGGTTTTAAATGCTGGCTTCAGAGCCATAACCACTAGTAGAAGAGCCCTGTGGAACCTAGACTAACTAAACAACAGAAAACTCCTTGGACAACTGTCCAAGGAGTTTTTATGTATGCAGGTAATTTATGGTTGATCGAGAAGATTGTATATAGCAAAAAAATGGAACGGTTTAGTGTGTAGATAGTCTTATATATAAAGAGGGTATGTTTAACTGTAATAGGAAACAGGGAGGTGTTAATGATAAGATGGTTACAAATTACCTTGTCTGGATTGTTATAATACTTCTTGCCATACTAGTGATTACATTTGGAATTTGGAATAATACGAAAGAGATTTTACAAGAAGTAAAAGAGGTTAAAAAACATATGGGTAGTTAATATAGTGGGAGCGAGTGTGTAAGTTGAGGTGATTTTTTATGTATACAAAGGTCATAAAGATTGAATTTAAGTGTAGGCTCTTAATATTTATTTGCGTTTGCGTGTTGACGATAACAGTTGGCTGTACTTCTGAAAATGATATAGTGTTAGAAGATGAAGATTTACTTACTGTAGATGATATTATATTGGCGTTAGAAGCTGTGGATATTTCCTTAAAGTCAACTGGGAGTATTTCTGTTAGTGAAGAACCAGTAGCTGCACAAAAGAATTGTTACAAAATAAACGATACAAAGGACAGACTAATAATATTTGTGTTCCCATCAATCGGGAAAAGAGTAGAATATTATAAGAATACTATTAGTGACATGACGAAAATAGAAGTGGCTGATGTGGAGTCTGTGATACCCATAAAAGCAAAGAATGGGTTGCTAGTATACGTTACAGATGAGACAAGCTTAAATGGTAGAAATAATGATTTTTTGCAAAGACTAAATCAAATAAGAAAAGTAGCATTTGAAGAGCTAAATGATACTAAAGAACTTGTTTTTAAAGGAAAGGGAGAATATTGGGAAGCTAGTGTTATTGTGCAGTATTATAAGTATCGAGGAAATGGATGGGTAGAAGGTACGGTACGACAAAAACCTACTATTAAATATAATGGAAGTGATGTAAGTGAGATAGACAGAGTAGAAATTGAACTAAATGCTTTTCAGTACGACCAGCATACTGAGGAAGTTGAGAAATGGAGTAGTAGGAGAGGAAGACATATAATTGATGAGCAAGGGTATATTAGACCTCCAGGCTCTTTTGGGAATGGTGTAATTGAAGAGGAAAGTATATTTTATCAGATTAACTTAGATTGGAATCAGATGGAAGATAAGTTCAAGCTAAAGAAGCAAGCTGAGATTTAATTTGAATAATCATACCGGTTGTATTATAATGTAACTAGAAAGATTAAAACTTGATATATGTGGATTGAGATGGTGAGATGGCCACGCAAAAACAGGAGCAAGGAGCTTCTGTTTTCAGCGTGGTCTTTTTGTATTTAGATAGGGAGGGGATTACAGTGGCAGTTGAAAAAACTGAGGTCGTTGTCATAGGTGGAGGGGCTACTGGAACAGGTATCTTAAGAGATTTATCCATGAGGGGAGTGAAAGCAATTTTAGTTGAAGAGCACGACTTGGCTCACGGAACTAGCTCTCGTTTCCATGGCTTATTGCACAGTGGTGCGCGATATGCAGTTAAAGACTATGAAGCAGCTAAAGAGTGTATAGATGAAAACAAAATTATGCGCAAGATTGGCAAAGGAACCTGTGTTGAAGAGACTGAAGGACTTTTTGTGCAATTACCAGGTGATGATCCAGCTTACGCAGACCAATGGATAAAGGCATGTGAAAAGGCGGGTATAACCGTAAAAGAGATACCAGTAGAAAAAGCATTGGAGTTAGAGCCCAATATTAATCCCCAAATCCAGCGAGCTTTTATAGTTCCCGATGCAGCTGTGGACGGCTTCAGACTGGTTTGGGCAAATGTGGAATCTGCTGAAAGATATGGGGGCAAGGCTTACACTTACAATAGGTTAGATGAAATTATTACTAATGAGGGGAAAGTAACAGGAGTTGTGGTGACGGATACTGTCTCTAGTCAAAGCAGAGAAATAGAATGTGATTATGTTATCAACGCCTGTGGTGCGTGGGCTGGTAAAGTGGCTGCACTAGCGGGAGTAGATATAAAGGTTACTGCGGATAAGGGAACACTTATCGCCTTTAACCACCGCCTAACTAGCAGGGTAGTTAATAGATTGCGTAAACCAGGAGATGGGGACATAATTGTGCCTCATGGAACTGTCTCTATCTTTGGAACTACCTCTGTGGTAGTGGATAGCCCTGATAGCTTAGATAGTACTACAGATGAAGTGAAGAGGCTGATGCATTTGGGAAGAGAAATGTTTTCCAATTTAGAGGAATTTAGAGTATTGAGAAGCTTTGCTGGTGTAAGGCCTCTGTACCAAGACAGTAGTGCTAGTAGTGATGAGGGGGATGGCAGAGCTGTCTCAAGGGGCTTTGCGTTACTAGATCACAAAGATCAGGGAGTTGAGGGCTTTGTATCTATAGTTGGAGGTAAGTTTACCACCTATAGGTTAATGGCTGAAAAAGCAACTGATCTTATTTGTAAACAGATGGCCAATACAAAACCTTGCAGAACTGCTAAAGAAGAGCTTATTCCAGCAGCAACTGCAACACAAATTGATGAGTTAGGAAAATACACTACTAACCCTGCTGCATATAAGACTGCTGAACGCTGGGGTAAAAATGTTGATCAGGTTATAGAAGTAATAAAAACTAACCCCTGGAAAGGGGATATAGTGTGCGAGTGTGAACAGGTAACTCTAGCTGAGGTAGAGTTGAGAGCTAAGGAAAGAGCAAGAGTTACTCTCAATGACATCAGAAGAAAGACTAGACTGGGGATGGGTACCTGTCAGGGAACCATTTGTACTGGAAGAGCCATAACTCAGCTTTATGAGGGAGGACAGCTAACTCACCATGAAGTAAAAGTAATGTTAGATGAGTTTATTGAAGGTAGATGGAAGGGTAATCGCAATGCCATGTGGGGAGAGCAGGTAAGACAGGTGGAGTTTTTGCGAAATAGATATATGAATCTATATAATGTGAATCAGGGTGGTGATAATTATGAAATATGAGGTTATTGCAATTGGTGCAGGTATGGCTGGGATTATAGCGGCTTGCGCTGCCAGAGATAAGGGAAAGAAGGTATTAGTTCTCAGTAAAGGTCAGGGATGTACTAACATGACTAGTGGTACTGTGGATGTGTTGGGTTACCAGCCCTGGGAGCAGCAAAGATGTCTCACCAATATTAAAGACAACGTGCAGAGGTTGATTAAAAAGAAAGCTGACCACCCATATAGCAAAATTGGTTACAAGTTCTTAGAAGAGAGCCTTGAATACTTTTTAAATACAGCCAGCGAAATGGGTCTAGAATATAAAGGGGATGGCAAGAGAAACTTTCTCTTAGTAACAAGCTATGGTTTTGTAAGGCCAACGGCTTTAGTGCCTACGAGCATGGCTGGTGGCGATGTGAGAAATGAAGGGGAATGCTTAGTGATAGGAATGGAAGGTCTCCTAGACTTTTCCCCTAAAATGGTTGCAGATGGAGCCAATAGGTTTAGAGAAAAGATGGGCATTAAAGGTAAATGGGTCAATGGAGGCTTAATCAATCTAGGTCTTTCTAGGACTAAGCGAAGCAATCCTCTTGCAATAGCTAAATGGTTGGATAAAGAAGAAAATTTTAATTATTTGGTAAGAGAGCTTAAGTTGTTAATAAGTGGGCACGGTATGGGGAAAGAAACTGCAATTGTCCTGCCCGCTGTTTTAGGGAGTAAGTATCAGCAAGATTTGACTGCTAAGTTGAGTATTAAATTACAGCATCCTGTTTTTGAAATTCCAGTTGGGCAACTTACTGTTCCTGGATATAGATTAAACAATATGCTTATAGATAGCGCTGCTAAAAAAGGAGCTGACATTCAACTGGGGACACCTGTTCTAGAAGTGAAGACAACTAAGGAGACAATGACAGTTACCATAGATGCCCCTGGGAAGCCGGTAGTATATAGTTGTGAGAAATTGATTTTAGCTACAGGAGGAGTTTTTGGCGGAGGAATCTTAAAGGATCGAAAGGGTTATGAAGAAACAGCAATAGGCCTTCCTGTGGCTACTGGTGGAAATAAAAACACAAACTCCATGGGGTTATTGAATAGAGAAGAACAGCCCTACTCCTTAGCGGGAGTGGCAGTTAACAAAGACTTACAGCCAAGTGTGTTGTATAAAGATTTTAATAAATATGGGCAAGTTGCTATTGTTGGAGCTAGTTTAGCAGGTTACGATGCTGCAGTGGAAAAGAGTGGGTTAGGAGTTGCACTAGCTACAGGTTATGCAGCAGGGACATTGGCAGGATACCACTACAATCAGGGAGAGAGGCGATGCTACAATGAGGCAAGCTGTTAATGGAGCTCTAGATAAGTGCATCAAATGCGGTACCTGTACTGCAAACTGTCCTGTTACCAGTCATAGCGATAGTTTTACTGGCCCTAAGCACATGGGACCAGAGTTAACTAGATTTCGCTTAGATGAAAAAATAGAACTAGCAGATGAAGCAGATTACTGTTGCCACTGTGGTAACTGCGAGATGGTCTGTCCATCTGGGGTAAAGGTATCCCTTTTGAACGCCCACTATAAGAGCCAGTGGAAAAAATCTAAGGATAAATTAAATTTGCGTGACAATATGCTGGGGAGACCGGGAGTTTTAGCCCAGTTAGGCTCATTTCACGTGGGTTTAACCAACTTTATGATGGGACAGGATGTTATAAAGTTTTCTATGGATAAATTTTTAGGAATTTCTAAGGAGCACTCACTGCCTGCTTACCAAAAGCAAAGCTTTACTAATTGGTTTAAGAAGAGAGAAGTAAAGCAAGCAGAAAAACAAGTAGTTTATTTTGCTGGATGTTTTACCAATTACAATGCTCCTGAGGTGGGTAAGGCAGTTGTGAGAATATTAGAGCATAATGGATATCAAGTGATAGTTCCAGATCAGGGCTGCTGTGGACTTCCTCTAATGGCTAATGGATATATGGATGCAGCTAAGAAGCAAGGAGCTAAAAATTTAAGGAGCTTTATGCCATATGTGGAACAGGGTTGCACTGTCATTATCAACTGTACTAGTTGTAGTTTGACCTGGAAAAGTGAGTATCATGAACTCTTTGGCATAGAAGGTGCTGAGAAAGCAGGCTCTCAAGTATATGAATTTGGTCAATTCCTGCAAGAGTTACATGCAAGAGGAGAGCTAGATACTGATTTTAAATCAGTACCAGTAAAACTAGCCTATCATAATCCGTGCCACTTAAAAAAACAGGGGATAGGCAAGCCTTTTGTAGATTTACTAAAGCTAATACCTGACTTGGAGATTGAAGATATTAACCAAGGATGTTGCGGTTTGTCAGGGAGTTATGGGTTTAAAAAGGAAAAGTATCAAATAGCTATGGATATCGGCAGTGATATTTTTGCTAAGGTGGATGAAATGAACCCTGATGCTATTACAACAGAATGCGGTGGCTGTGGAATGCAAATAGGCCATGGTACAGGAAGAGAGGTTAAGAGTCCAGTTCTTTTTTTAGAGCGAGCATATGGAATAGAGGAGTAAGCTAAAATTAAGACTGTCCTTGTAATAAGGAGGACAGTCTTAATATATCTTAAGGATGCTGATCCCAATGCGGAGGGCGCAATTTTTTGTAAAGGAAAAGCATAGATTATTAATGAGCCTGGCGTAGAGCTGGGCTTTCTTTATTTACAAAAAAATCACATTTAGTTTATATAATGTTTATGTTTATATGATATCTTTAGCATATAGTACCCTCCTCTTAATATAGGAAGAGAGTAGCAGCTCTCTTCCCTCTTGTATAATTATTTTTCACACCATAGGACAGTTCTACTTTCCATCGGCATAAGTGCAGCTAAGGCTTCTGCCAAAAGCTAAAGCTTGACGCAAGCCAAGTTTTCTTTATAAGTGAGGTGTTAAGTATGTGTAATGATAAATTGCTAAAGGATATAATCACATTAAGAAAAGAATTAGCTAAAGTCAGTATGGAAAAAGGAGACCTTCAAAACAAGCAGGTGCAAAGGCTTAGTCAGAAATTGGACAAACTAGTAATTAAATATTATAAAAAAGTAATAGACTAACTAAATTTTTTTTAAAATGAGACTTTTGCAAATTAATTAACCCTTGATATATAAGGTTTTCAATAGCATAAAAAAGGACTTCACCCCAATGTGGAGAAATTTTCAAGTGAC
>NZ_JBNPXS010000045.1:0-21843 GCF_050433185.1 Desulfitispora alkaliphila | reverse complement strand
CATTATCTATTTTTCAGTCAAGTACTATTTATAAAATGAACCAACACTAATCAAGAGTAAAAGCAATTCGCTTTATCTTGCTGCGAAAGTTGAGTTAGATAAGAAGTAGGTTTGTGTCGTAATTTTGTGAATAATTCACCTTGTGTTTAATGTGTTAATATCTTATAATTATACCAGTAAATAGAAAAAGAGGGTAAAAATTGCTTTTGCCTTATACGTTGTTTATAAGGTAAAAGCAATTTTAATATAAGGAGGTGTAATATTGATTAACGACAGACCGTATGAGGAGATTAAAATCGGCGAGCAAGCCAGTTTCTCAAAGACTATTACTGAAGCTGATATAGTAGGATTTGCCGGTCTTACTGGTGATTTTAATCCCATTCACGTAGACAACGCTTTTGCAGAAAAAAGTATTTTCAAAGGGAGAATAGCTCACGGTATGCTAACTGGAGCGTTTATTTCCACTGTCTTAGGAACGGCGTTACCAGGTAAAAATACGGTTTACATGTCACAGGAAATGAAATTTGTTGCGCCTGCATACATAGGAGATACACTAACAGCTACAGTTGAAGTAATTAACAAGCGAGATGACAAGAGAATACTAGAGCTTAAGACCACAGTAACCAATCAAGCCGAAAAAGAAGTAGTTATTGGGCAGGCAAAAGTAATGAAGTTAAAGGATTAAACAATGGGAGGGATACCGATGACTTCAGACGTTTTTGGCCAAAAATTTCTTGAAAATTGGGTTGAAAATCAGAACAAAATGTTAGATACGTGGCAGAAGGTATTTATGCCGGGAGAAGGCTCTAAGGAGGATAAAAGTAAGGATAGTAAAGATGCTACTAATCAAGGATCACAAAATATCATGGACCAATGGGTTGAAGCAAATCGACAATTCATAAAACAAAATGCTGCGTTTTTTGGAGGCGAAGCAGGCCAGGACTTAATGGATAAAATGTTAGACTCCACAGATACTTACCTAGAGCTAAACAAATTCTGGAAGGATCTATCCAATAATATCACAGGTAATAGTACCAATGAGGTAGCAGATTTTTATCAAAAATGGCAAGATCAATACAAAAAAATGTTCTCATCTAATTTAACACCTTTCTTTCCTCAACCAATTCAAGACTACTTCAAAGAACCTCAAGAATTAATGCAAATGTACATCGAAACCACCAACAAATTTTTCAGTCCAATATTTGAACAATCTGGAGATATACAAACTCTAATGGTTAAAAGCTCCTTGGGAGACAAAGAAGCATATGCACAACTACTAAAAAAATGGCGCGAGAAATATGAGAGTACTGCCTCTAGAATATTTAATATGCCTCAGATAGGCTACAGTAGAGAGTATCTAGAAAAACAGATGGAGAGTTTAGATGCTTTCTTTAAGTACATAAATGCTATCAGTGAATTTTCCGCGGTACTGCACAAAGTGAGTTTGAGTAACTTTGAGTCACTGCTTAAGAAATACCAGGAGATGGTCAAAGAAGGGAAACAACCTAAGACCTTTAAAGAATTTTATGATTTGTGGTGGACGACAAATGAAGATGCATATTACAATCTATTCCGCACTAAGGACTTTTCTAAGCTATTGAGCCAGGTGGTAGACGCTAGTGTAAACTTCAAGAAAAATCATGATACTCTCATAGAAGAATACTTAAAAAACATACCAGTTCCTGTAAAAAGTGAAATGCAGTCCTTGTATAAAACTGTATACGACTTAAAGCGAGAAGTTAGAAATCTGAAAAAAGAACTTTCGCAGATAAAAGCTGAAAAGCAGCCGAAAACAGACAGTGATGCTTAATAAGGGAGGGATAAGTAATGTACCCAGCACTTAACTTTGATGCAGAAAAATCAATGCGTGAGGTATTTGATACGCAAAAGCGATTAATTAAAGGCTTGGATATAATGATGAATTTGGATCAAGTGAACTCAGACGAGACCCCAAAAGAGTTAGTGTATCAAGAGGATAAGATGAAACTGTACCACTATAAGCCTGTTGTGAAAAATCCGTGCCCTGTACCAACATTAATTGTATATGCTCTAGTAAACCGACAATACATGATGGATATTCAACAGGATCGCAGTGTGATCAAGAATCTATTGGAGAAGGGCTTAGATGTTTATATAATCGACTGGGGGTATCCTGGGCCTGAAGATATGTACTTGACCATGGAGGATTACATTGATGGTTATATCGACAATGCTGTAAATCACATATTAGAAAAAACGGGTAGCAAGCAATTAAATCTACTAGGTGTATGTCAGGGGGGAACATTTTCCACTATATACTCAGCTCTTCATGCGGAAAAAATCAAAAACCTGATAACTATGGTTACTCCCATCGACTTTGATGTAGATGATGGCTTACTATTTATTTGGGGTAAAGATTTGAATGTGGATAATATGGTAGACACTTATGGTGTAGTTCCAGGAGATTTTATGAATAGTGGATTTTTACTGTTAAAACCTTTTCAACTGATGATGGATAAATATGTAGGGTTGTTAGATAACATGGATAATAGTGATGTAATGGAAAACTTCCTGCGTATGGAAAAGTGGATTTTTGACAGCCCAGGGCAAACTGGGGAGACTCTGAGGCAGTTTGTTAATGACCTTTACAAAGAAAATAAGTTGATTAAGGGCGAATTAGAAATAGGAGATAGAAAGGTAGATCTAAAGAATATTGACATGCCAGTATTAAATATTTATGCCAAATACGATCACCTGGTACCACCTAAATCCAGTATAGCCTTAAATAAGTATATCTCTAGTGAGGATACTAGTACGTTAGATTTCCCGGTAGGTCATATAGGGATGTATGTGAGCTCAAAGTCTCAAAAAGAAATAGCGCCCAAGATGGCTAAGTGGATTTTAGATCGCTCTAATGAAAAAGAAAACAAGGAAGACAAAAAACAGAAAAGTACTCCTAAGAAGAAATAAAGAAACAAGAAATATAGAAAACTGTCATGTGGCTGTAGTTAAAACAGTTCATGACAGTTTTTTTGTACTATTAAACCCCGAAAGGAAATATTTGTTTCGTAAGGTATTACAGGAAACAAAATATGTTTCCATTCTAGAAACTGAAAGGAGCGATAGGTGAAAATGGTTAAAAAGTTCAAAAAATTTGCAGTGGTTGCAGTAATGTCATTGTGTGCCTTCGGGTTTGCAACATCACAGGCAATTGCAGGACCTCCTGATCATGCTGGTGGACCTTCAAGAGGACAAGTGAAAGCTAATGAAACTGAAGATGTTAAATGGGTACCACCAGGTTTGCAGAAAAAAGAAAAGTCTTCTAAGGGTATTCCGCCTGGACTACAAAAAAAGGGAGGGCTTCCCCCGGGGTTGCAGGGGCGAGATAATTTGCCTCCTGGTATCCAAAAAAGATTTGGAGATGTACTAGAAAGAGAAGATGAAGAAAAAGAAGTAATTTCACATGTTGTAGTTAAAGGTGATGAGTTTATTGTCATCCCAAATGAAGACGAAGTAATTGTGAAGTATGAAGCGTTCTTATTAGATGAAGAGGGAACAAAAGTTGAGATTACACCAGAGTGGAGCTTAGAGGAAGAAAAAGAAGGTGTTTATCTTGACGAAGAAGGCACTCTGGAAATAACTAATAGTGCAGAAGAGGGCACCTTTAAACTGGTGGCTACATACAGTCGTGAAGAAGATCGCGAGACTAAAGAATACAAAGGGACTCTAGAAGTTGAGCTTTATCATCAGGAAATCAGCTATATTGAAATTGATGGCAAGAAATTTGTAGGTATAGACGAAGATGAAGAAGGCAGAGTTAACTTAGAATATGTTGCCCGTGTCATGGATCAAAATGATAAGGCAATTGAAGGTGAAGTAGTAAGCTGGGAAGTAAAATCTGAAGATATAGAAGATTTATTCGCTTTATCAACAGCAAAAGAGAGTAGAGTAGTTGTAATCTTTTCACAGGAAGAGGGCGAGTTTACAGTAACAGCAAAGGTTGGAGAGGAAGAAATAACTCTTCAGGTTGTAGTATACAACCCTGTTGCTACTGATCTAGAAGTTTCAGGTGCAAAAGAAATAGTGTTGCCAAGTGAAGATGAAAAGACAACTGAAGAATACGAAGCACGACTGCTTGATCAGTACGGAGAAAAAATAGAAACGGAAGATATTACTTGGTTTCTTACTGATAAGGACGGAAAAGAGATAGAAACATCCTACTTAGAGATTGAAGAAGGGAAGTTAACAGTTACAGATGAAGTTAGTCTAGATTATGTATTTATTTGGGCAGCTTTCAACGACGAAATTTACACCACTTTTAAAGTAGACTTTAGTCAAGAGCAAGAAGAGGAAGAAGAGGAGTAAGAATTAAAACCCCTGGCCCTTACGCCAGGGGTTTTAATTCAACCAGCTTTTTTATATGCATAACAGGTTGAATATTCTTTTTAGCTAATACTTGAGCATCGCTATTGTAGGCAATAAAATCAATCCCGGCATCTACTGCTGCTTTTCCATCAATCCAAGCATCTCCAATCATTACCCATTGGTCACTAGGAATTTGATTATATTTTTCTAAGATACAGTTTACAGCATCTACTGAAGGTTTAAGATAGGGAACATCATCTCTGCCAAATACTTGGCAAAAGAAATTATAGATATGGTTGTTTTTCAGTGCCTCTTGAGCAGAGTTACTTGAGTTATTAGTTAATACAAAAAGCGTCTTAGTTTTTGACAAGTGAGAAATAACATCAAATGCTCCTGGTTCTAACACTGCGCCTTGCATGCCTTCACTTTCGCATTCCCTAACTATGTCCCACATTTTTTTTTCTAATTGAGGGCTCTTTAACTTTCCCATAGCTATTAGTTCAGCGGCTGTAATGTGACTATCTAAGTTAGAAGTATCAATCTGGTTATTTGTTAAGAGAACTTTTAATTGGTGTTTCATTTTTTTGAAGTCAATTTTTGAAGATAAAATAGTGTTATCCATATCAAAAATTATAGCACTGTATCTATTTTCTATATCACTGTTCATGTTAACCTCCAGTAAATATAAATTTAAAAGCCCAGAATAGTATTTTATTCTGAGCTTTTATTGTTACTTTAAAATATTATACATTTGTGCTACGTCCTTGTCCCCTCGACCAGATAAATTAACAATGATAATCTGATCCTTTTCTAGAGTAGGAGCTAAATTGATTGCATATTGTACTGCGTGAGCACTTTCAAGAGCTGGGATAATTCCCTCTGACTTTGATAAGCGCTGAAATGCTTCTAGGGCTTCATCATCATTGACACTTACATATTCTGCCCGACCTAGTTCTTTTAAATAACTGTGCTCTGGGCCGACTCCAGGATAATCTAAGCCCGCCGCAATTGAATGAGATGGGGCTATTTCACCATTCTCATCGAATAAAACATAAGCTTTAAACCCATGAATTAAACCAGGCTTTCCCTTACATAGGGGAGCAGCGTGTTTACCAGTATCTAAGCCTTGACCGCCTGGTTCCACACCCACTATTTTAACGGATTCATCATCCACAAATGGTTTAAACATTCCGATGGCATTACTGCCACCTCCAACACAGGCAACCACATAATCAGGAAGTTTGCCTTCTTGGGATAAAACTTGTTCTTTTGCCTCTCTGCCGATTATAGACTGAAAGTATGCTACAATAGTTGGATATGGGTGAGGACCTACAGCAGATCCTAACATGTAATATGTGTTTTCGTAATTTTGGGCTAAATCGTTAAGAGCTTCATCCACAGCATCCTTCAGCGTTTTAGAGCCAGATTGCACTCGGTTAACCTTTGCACCTAGGAGCTCCATTCGGAAGACATTCAATTCCTGTCTCCTAGCATCTTCTGCGCCCATATAAATTTCACATTCCATATCAAACAGAGCAGCGGCAGTTGCTGTAGCAACACCGTGCTGGCCTGCACCAGTTTCAGCTATTACACGCTTGTGGCCAATTTGTTTAGCTAATAAGACTTGACCGATGGCATTATTGATTTTGTGGGAGCCGGTATGGTTCAAGTCCTCTCTTTTCAGGAAGATTTTTGCACCACCTAGTTCCTGGGTAAGCTTTTCAGCGAAATAAAGTGGGTTTGGTCTTCCAATAAACTGTTGGTATTGGTAGTCTAACTCTGCTTTAAAATCCGCACTTTTAACATTTGCATTAAACTTTTCTTCAAGTAGATCTAGCGCTGGTTGTAACTGGGGTGGCACCTGGGCACCACCAAATTCTCCGAAATAACCTTTTTCTTGACTCATCAAGACTCATCTCCTCTCAACTTAACTAATCTCTTTTTAAAAGTAAATATAAAATCATTTTATCAAATTGTGATTAAAATGTCATTAATAAATTGCTTCATTGTAAAATGAAGTTGAACTAATAAAAAAATCCATAGTGGATCCAACTGTAATATAATTAAATCACCACAAAATAACCAATTACAGGAGAGATGCCACACTATGGATTACAATAATGATACACCATCAACCCGTAAAAATAAACACCTGAACGCTTATGAGCGTGGCCAAATTCAATTGTTGAACTCTGAAGGACTAACTCCATATGCCATTGGCAAACGCTTAGGAAGAGCCCCTAACACGATTAGAAACGAGCTTAAGCGCGGCACAGTACCACAGATTAAAGGCAACAAAACTCAGATGATTTATTACCCTGATACAGGTCAAGCTGTTTATGAGAAAAACAGAAGGAACAGTGGCTTTTGAAGAAGAAATACGTACTTTGCTATATGAATAAACCATCCATAATATTACAGTTGAAAAATTAGTTCAATTTGCTATTGCAATTTAGGTCATTAATAAATTGTCAAATTAGACATATTTTTTTAGCAGATGCATGGACAAAAAAGAATAATACTAAAACAGTGATTATTATGCGGGCTTTCTGATTGAACCTATTGTATTTCCACATAAAATATAGTCCTAATGGGAAGAAAAACAACAAGTTTAAAACAATTATAGTGTGGTAGCAAAAAAAGGTCGTTTGATTTTTTGTGGTTGAGTAGTAGTTTCCAATGTTTAGCCCCTTCCTCAAATTTCAAAATTAATGCTTATAGATCAATTATAAATTCTCTGAATTTTCACAATATCCTCTCTTAAGACCTATAAAAAAATAAATGAAAAGCAGGTATTTTACATGAATTTATATAAATATATAGGTAAAAATAACCTGAAAGTAAAAAGGGGGAAAAGAATTGAGTAAAATTGCTATTGTAACTGATAGTACGTCAGATATTCCAAAGGAGTTACAGGAAAAGTACGATATACATGTAATGCCACTTTCAATAATACACGGCGATAAATCTTATTTAGACGGGGTAGACATTAAGTCAGATGAATTCTATTCTATATTAGAACAAAGTGATGTCCTGCCCAAATCATCTCAACCATCTCCTGATGATTTTATTAAACTGTACAAAAAGCTATTAAATGAATACGAGGAGATCATTTCTATTCACCTGTCACAAGGATTAAGTGGAACGGTCAACGCTGCATTTCAAGCAAAAAAGGAAATAGGGGATAAGGTTAATGTTTTTGACTCAAGGTCTATTAGCGTAGGAATAGGGTTACAAGTACTTGATGCTGCTAAAAATAGAGATAATGGTTTGAGTTCTGCGAAGATCATTGAGAAACTAGAAGAAATTAAGGAGAATACGGAAACGATTTTTACTTTGGATACATTAGAATATTTATACAAAGGTGGTCGCATTGGTAAAGTATCTAATATTATGGGATCTCTCCTAAATATTAAGCCAATAATCAGAGTTGAGGATGGAATCTATGTACCAAATGGTAAAGCTAGAAGTCAAAAAGCAGCTTTAGACAAAATAGTCAAAACATTCGAAGACTTAGCTAAAGACCGCAAGCCCATAAGTCTTTCAGTAGCTCACGGTGCTGGACTGGAATCTGCCAAAATATTGCGTAGTGCTCTGGAGAAAAGTCTAGGAATAAAATGTGAAGTATTCACTCAGGTTGGACCTGTAATCGGTGTTCATACTGGCCCGGGAACTATAGGAGCTGCAGTTCAATATGAAAGTTAGGTGAAAGAGATGAAACTTAAGCTTGCTATTTTTCAAATGCTAGTAGAGGAAGAAAAAGAAGATAACTTATTGAAGGTTGAGCGCATGGTTGTAGATGCTGTCAAGCGGGGCGCGAATATGGTAGTTCTGCCTGAGATGTTTAATTGTCCCTATGATACAGAGTATTTTTCTTCAAGGGCAGAGGAGTTCCAAAAGGTGAGACCTTTAGAAGACTCCAAAAACTTGCAGAAGAGAATAGGGTTCACATTGTGGCCGGATCAGTTCCAGAAAAGAGCGGGGGGAAAATGTATAATACCTGTACTATCTTGAACGATAAAGGAGAATATATAGGAAAACATAGGAAAATGCATTTATTTGATATAAATATCCCTGGGGGTATCACTTTCTATGAATCTAAAGTTCTAGGAGCAGGAGATAAAGTCACGATTGTAGATACTCCATTTGGAAAAATGGGTGTTGTCATATGCTACGATTTAAGATTCCCCGAACTGTTTAGATTAATGCTGGAAGAAGGAGCAGAGTTTGTGGTAATACCAGCTGCATTTAACACAACTACAGGTCCTGCTCACTGGGAGACTCTGTTAAAAGCCAGAGCCATTGACAACCAAGTTTATGTTATTGCTTCTTCACCTGCTAGAAATGACAATGCTTCTTATCACGCATATGGCCATTCTGCAGTATTTAATCCATGGGGAGACAAACTTATAGAGGCGGATGAGAAAGAAAAAGTATTAGAAGTAGAGGTTGATTTTAATAAACTAAAAGAAGTGCGAAGGAATATGCCTCTGTTGCAGCACAGAAGACTAGATGCTTATAATAAAATAGGTGAAAAAGAGAAAAACTAAGGCCATGTGTGCCTTAGTTTCTTTTATACTTGATCAAAATCTAAGTTTGCAACTACGTCCTCGTAAGAAGTAGAGGCAGGCTGCTTATCTAAATAACTAGCATTATGTGCCGTATATTTAATACATTGCATAATTATTTCTGTGGGATTTCCTTTTAGAGTATTGCTGCTAATATTAGAAATAGAATCTAATAACTCTGCAGGGACATTTATGGTAATCTTTTCTGAATTCATTAGTGGAGGCCTCCTTAGTCAGAATCTTTAGTTAATTAGATTACAACAGATGAAACTGACGAAGTAAACATTTAATTAAAAATTTTCAGAAAATAATAAAAAAACTATATTGTATCGAAGTTTAGTGAGCCTACTAGTTCTTCGTAGTCTACGTCTTTTTGCGTTGTAATGTGTGAAGCGTGATTAGCGGCATACTTGATACACTCTAAAATTAGCTTCTGAGTATCACCTTGCAGACTTTCTGAACACTTGTCGTTTAGCAGGCACAGCAAGTCTTTGGGGATATCGATAGTTACCTTTGTAGCTGAATTTGAGTCATCGTACCAAGCTCTTGCTGATTGCATCTAAAACCCCTCCTTATGTCTGTATCATAATAGATAATAATATTTTCTTACTGTAATAATAACACAAATAGCTAGAAATGTAAATATATTATTTAAATTTTCTAAAAATTAAGCAAGGAGGTATCCATCGCCATAGGGTGGAATAATGTCCATAGGGCAAAATAAGTCCATTGTGGTAGGGGGTGATAAAATGACCATGCATTTACTAAATAAAGTTGTTCCGGACATGGTTGATAAGTTAGAGGGAAAATACTATCTTATGAGGCAAATAAAGCTTAAACAGCCAATAGGTAGGAGAAGCTTAGCTCAACTGACGGACAGCAGTGAAAGAATTGTTAGAGGCCATATAGATGATTTATCGCAAACAGGAATAGTGATTAGAGATAATGCTGGCGTTCAACTGTCTGCGTTAGGTGAAGAAGTTCTTGAAAAGCTAGAAGAGATAATGGCGGAGTTTTTAGGTATTGATGACTTAAAAAAAAGGTTAAAGCAACACTTAGGAGTTAAAGAAGTATATATTGTTCCGGGAGATGTAGATATAAACCCTGGAGTTAAAGAGGGTATAGGCTTACTGGCAGCAAAAGTTCTAAAAGAAAAACTGAGTTCAGAAAATACGATAGCTGTGACAGGTGGAAGCACAGTGGCACAAGTTCCAGATTTCCTTACAGGTCAGGAGATAAAGAACTTAGTAGTAGTTCCATCTAGAGGTGGAAATCAAGATGATATTGACATCCAGGCTAATACAATTGCAAGTAGAATAGCAAAAAAACTTAATGCTCAATTTATTCCATTGTACTTGCCGGAGATTGTTACTAAAAGTGCAGAAAGAATTCTGTTGGAGGATGTGGGGATAAGTAAGACTATGAATATTATCAAGAGAGCAGATGTTTTATTACACGGCATTGGAATAGCTGAGGTAATGGCTAGAAAGCGAAATACTGCTACTGGTCTAATGTTGCAGTTAAAAGAGAAGGAAGCCGTTGGGGAGGCTGTAGGAGGTTACTTTAAAAGAGATGGTAGTATTGCTACAGTTTCTGAAGCTATTGGTTTAAACGTAAACGATTTGGAGAACATTAATATCAAGATAGCTCTTGCAGGTGGTAGTAGCAAAGCTGAGGCAATTAGTGCAGTAGCCTTTTACGGACAAATGGATGTTTTGATTACTGATGAAGGTGCTGCAAAAGCTATCCTAGATTAAGTAAATTTACTAAAGATAGTTGATATTACTTGCTGATAAAGATAAGTTAGGTTATTCTAATGCATGGAGGTGATAATATGGAGCAGATTTATTTTGACAATAGTGCAACTAGTCCGGTTGACCCGGAAGTGGTTAAAGTGATTACAAAATGTTATCAAGAAGATTTTGGCAATCCTTCTTCTCTTCACAAAATGGGGCTGAAGGCCGAGCGCCTTGTGGAGCAAAGTCGTAAATTAGTTGCAAGGCAAATAAACTGTAACCCTCAAGAAATTGTATTTACTTCAGGTGGAACTGAAAGCAACAACATTGCCATAAAAGGTGCAGCTTTTGCAAAAGCCAAACGAGGAAAGCATATTATTACTACTAAAGTTGAGCACTCTTCTGTGCTGGCACCTATTGAACAGTTAGTTGAGCAAGGGTATAGCGTTACTTACGTAAGCGTTGATCAAAATGGATTAGTAAATTTGGATGAGCTAAAAAATGCTATTAGGCCAGATACAACTCTAATAAGTGTTATGTTTGTGAACAATGAGCTAGGAACAATTCAACCTATTGCAGAAATTGGAGAAATAGTAGCAAATAGTGAAAACAAGCCTCTATTACACGTAGATGCGGTACAAGCCATGGGAAAAATGCGTATAAATCTAGGCGAGTTGCCAGTAGACTTATTAAGTTTTAGTGGACATAAATTTCATGGGCCTAAAGGAATTGGCGGCCTTTATGTGAGAAAAGGGCTTAAAATACAGAGTCAAATTGTAGGTGGGGGGCAGGAAGGAGATTATAGAGCTGGAACTGAAAATGTGCCAGGTATCGTTGGTATGGCAAAAGCCTTGGAAATAAGTGCAGGAAACTTAGATAAAGCTGAAGAGGTCGGCAAGTTGCGCCAGCGAATGATTGATATTATAGATGGTGAATTAACAGATATAACAATAAACAGCAATTCTCAAAATAGTATCCCCTTTATATTGAATATATCTTTTCCAGGAGTGAAAGGGGAAGTATTGCTTCACTATTTAGAAGGTGAAGGTATCTATGTGTCCACTGGCTCGGCATGTTCTTCGCGGTCTAGAAGTGTAAGTCATGTGCTCAGTGCAATTGGGTTAAATGATGAGGAGATGGAAGGTGCAATTAGATTTAGTTTCTCTCATTATAATACTCTGGAGCAGGCAGAAAAAGCTGCAAGGGTTGTTGTCAAGGGTGTTAATGAGTTGAGAATGCTGATGCGGAGGTAGTTTTATGTATGATGTTGTTCTAATTAGATATGGGGAAATCGGGATTAAAGGTAAAAACAGAGGCGAATTTGAAAAAAAACTAATTAATAATATTAATAAAGTTTTGCACAGTAATGGTGTGGAAACCAAAGTGCAGAAAACTTTTGGGAGAATGTTTGTACCCTTAGACAACAATTGGGAAGTGGTAAAAGAATCATTACAGCGTGTATTCGGGATTGTATCATTTAGTCCTTGTTTTAAGTTGCCTTTAGACATTGAGAAGGCTAAAGAAGCGGCTTTAAACGATATTAAAGGTTGTGAAGGAAAAACGTTTAAAGTAAATACCAAGAGGGCAAATAAAGATTTTGAATACAAGACATATGATGTGAATCATTTAATTGGCTCACATATATTGCGCAATACAGAAGATTTGACAGTGGATGTAAAGAATCCTGATATAAACATCTCGGTAGAAATAAGAGATGAGAATATATTTTTATTTTCAAAAACAATACCTGCTGCTGGTGGATTGCCTGTAGGGACTAATGGCAAAGGTTTATTATTGTTATCTGGGGGAATAGATAGCCCTGTGGCTGGATATTTGACAATGAAGCGGGGCGTACAAATAGAAGCAATTCACTTTCACAGCTTCCCTTTTACTAGCGATAGGGCTAAAGAAAAGGTGCTGGATTTAGGTAGAATTATGGCGGGGTATGGCGGTAAGGTAAAGTTACACATTGTTCACTTTACTGAAATTCAGACAGAGATTAAAAAGCATTGCCCAGAAGACTTGGGAATAACTATTATGAGAAGGATGATGGTCCGAATAGCAGAAAGGCTAGCTAGGAAGAGAAGAGCACTTGCCTTGGTGACCGGTGAAAGTATAGGGCAAGTGGCCAGCCAAACTTTAGAAAGTATGTTTACTATAGAAAATGTCATAAAAATACCTGTTTTGAGACCCTTAGTTGCCATGGACAAAACAGAAATTATAGACCTGGCTAGAGAAATAGGTACTTACGAGACGTCTATTCTGCCATATGAAGATTGCTGTACTATTTTTGTTCCCAAAAGCCCTAAGACTAGACCTCGAGTAGTGCAAGCTGAAAGCGCCGAAGAGGGCCTTGATATTGAAGCATTGATTGAAAAAGCTATGGAAAATATAGAAACAATAGATTTATTTAAAAATCGCTAGCACATTGCTGGTGATTTTTATTTTGTTTAAGCATTGTAATAACTGGCAATATTAGTAATAGTAAATATTTGAGAGAAAGGAGTGATTTTGTGAGCAAATTGTACAAGGTATCAAATATAGGCAAGAGAGTTCTCAAAGACCTACAATACCAAAGAGCAAAGTCCTTTGAAAGTAAGATGGAAGCCAAAAGCGATGAAGATAAATTAGGAAGAAAGATGGATTTAATAGGTGGAATGGTAATCGCTTGGCTGATAGCGGCCATTATCTTATATCAATTTGTTGGTTTCATGGCAGCATATTTTGCAATTATTGCTTCAGGAGCGTATTATGCCTGGTCTAAAAAGCGTAATAGTCGAATGCAAAATATCTTAGAAAAAATGAGACACGAAAAGAACATGCAGCAAAAGTGCTTTGATAGGATTATGGAAGCTTCTGACCAAACTATCAAGTCAGTGATTAAAGATATTATTATAAAAAAGACAGACTACGATAAATTTCAGGAAACAGGTAATAATCTTCCTTTAATAGCGAAAAATGAAAAGGACAAGGCTTTGATCTATTTTGATAAAAGAGATAAAGAGAGTGAAGTAAACATATCGGAACTTAGGGAGTTAATCAATTTAGCAGAGCAGCAAGGTGCTAAAAAAGCTGTTTATATTACTACAGGTACTTTTGTAAGGGGAGCCCATGATTTTAAGAATAAAGAGGCTGGTTTTACCCTCTCTTTAGTGAATAACGACAAATTAGTGCAGTTATTAAAAGAGATAGACAACCCAATTTATACAGAAGAGAAAGATGTAACAGCAGAGAAAGCTAAGCATGGGGTTAAGTATCTAGATAAAAAAGAAATAAAACAAAACGCCTTTGGTGAAAAGAAAATGGCTGTTAAATACTTAGCGGTGGCAGCAGTACTGATATTTATGGGTACAATATTAAGTGGCTGGATGACAGCATTATATTACTTACTAGCAGCATTTAATTTGTTTTTGGCAGCTCTAGCCTATATGCATAATCTGCCTGAGGTGACTGAAGAAGACGCCCTGATTTAAGTCGACACATAATGTGTTGACTTAATTTTTTTTCTTTGGTTTTAAGGATGATTCTGGTATAATAAATTTTTGGGATAGTAAGTTTAGGAATTAAGGGGTGAGGTAGTTGGCTAAGACTTATGTAGTAGGACATTTAAACCCTGACAGCGACTCAATATGTTCAGCGATAGCTTATGCCAGATTAAAAAACAGGCTAGGGGAAAACAATGTTATACCTACTAGGGCAGGGAAGGTAAACAGAGAGACAAAATTTATTTTGGATTACTTTGATGTGGATAATCCACAGCTAATTAAAGATGTAAAGATGAGAGTTTGCGACATTCCAGGATTAAAGGTCAAGGGTGTGCCACCCTATATTAATTTGCGTCGGGTATGGGAGCGGATGCAGGTTCAAAAAGCAAAGACCATCCCAGTTGTAGACGATAACGATAAGTTTTTAGGCCTAGTGACCTTAGGAGATTTAGCTAGAAAATATATGTCAGTTCTTTCTGGAGAAGACCAGAAGCTAAATGATGTGAGTTTAAAGAATATAATGAAGACTATTGATGGGAAATTAGAAGTAGGGAAAGAAGATAAAATTATCAACAATGGCAAAGTAGTTGTTGGTGCCATGATGTCTACATGTATAGAAAGATACGTGGAAAAAGGCTCTATTGTTATTATAGGAAATAGAATGGTATCCCAATTAGAAGCAATAAAAGCTGGAGCCAGTTTAATAGTGGTTACCGGGAATTATAATGTTGACAGTAAAGTAAGGGCATTAGCTGAAGAGAACGATACTGCGATAATGCGAGTTGAGCATGACTCTTATGCAGCAGCTAGATTGATAACCATGAGTGAGCCGGTAAGTAGAGTAATGAAAAATAACGATTTAGTAATATTCTATGAGGATGATATGGTTGAGGATATTAGACCAATAATGCTTGAAACTAGATATAGAAACTATCCAGTTGTAAATGAAAACAACAAATTTATTGGATTAGTAGCTAGGTATCATCTACTTGCTCTTAATGGGAAAAAAATAATTATGGTAGATCATAACGAAAAAAGCCAAGCTGTCCCTGGGATAGAGGAAGCTGAAATACTAGAGGTTATCGATCACCACAGGTTGGGGGATGTGCAGACAGGGGAACCAATTCTATTTAGAAATGAGCCTGTGGGAAGCACGGCCACAATTGTAGCTAGTTTATACTGGGAGAATAAACTAGAACCAGAGCCAGATGTAGCTGGAATTATGTTGGGAGCGATTCTCTCTGATACAATGCTCTTTAAATCACCAACTTGCACAACTTTTGATAAGTACATAGCAGAAAAGTTAGCTGAAATTGTAAATGTTGATATTGAAGCATTTGGGGTAGAAATGTTTAAGGCGGGAACCTCTCTGGAGGGACGAACACCAAATGAAATTCTTCATTCCGATTTCAAAGGATTTAAAATGGGCGAATTAAATGTGGGCATAGGACAAGTGGAGACTATGGATTTAGATGGCCTTGAGGGGATTAAGAATGATTTGGTAAAAGAAATGCAAGATAAGCAGAAGGATCAGGGTTATGATCTAGTAATGTTAATGCTTAGCGATATTTACAAAGATCAAACAGAGTTACTAGTAGTAGGTGAGAGGAAGGAAGCAGTAGCTCAAGCTTTTAATACTAGCCTGAACGATAATTCAATGCTGTTAAAAGGAGTTTTATCAAGAAAAAAACAAGTTGTTCCTCCTTTAAGTAAATTTTTTAGTACAAAATAAAATGGAAACAGGAAATCCGGTTACCAACTGTCGAATAAGAAATTAACAACAACAGATATGGAGGAAATTATATGATCTTCCCAAGTAGGTCAGAGTTTAAGCAGTTGGAGGCAACAGGTAATATAATACCGGTTTTTAAGGAGTACCCCATGGGGGAACATAGCCCAGTATCCGTTTATGAGAAACTGGGTGGGCCAAAAGACAATACTTTTATTCTGGAAAGCGGGAAAGGTGCCGAGAAAATTTCTCGTTATTCCTTTGTTGGTGGAAATCCATTTTTAACATTCAAGAGTTATGGAACGAAGGTAGAGCTTGAGAGTAAAGGTAGAATAGAGTCTTATGAGGGAAATCCCTTAGATATACTCAAGGATCTATTCTCTAAATTTGACTGCGTAAAGTCATCTCAGCTCCCTAAATTTTTTGGTGGTGGTATAGGTTACTTTAGTTATGATGTAGTACGTCATATAGAAAGATTACCAGATACTGCAGAGGATGAATTGAATATTCCAGAAATCTATCTCATGTTTGTGGACTGGGTGTGTATTTTTGACCACTTGGAAGGAACTATTAAATTAGTGGTCAATGCCATGGATGGCAACAATTATGATGAAGTTTCTAAAAGGCTAAATGAACTAGAAGATAAAATTTTCAATAACAGTGGACATGCTCCCTGGTCTTGGGAGTGCGATGGAAAAGCTAGAGATAAAGGAAAGCTTCAGGCAAACTTCACAGAGGAGGAGTTTGCTCAGATTGTTAGAAAAGGCAAGGAATACATTGCTGCAGGAGATATATTTCAGGTAAACCTTTCAGTTCGACTTTCTAAAGAATTGCAAGTCCCAGCATATCAGGTGTATAAAAAGTTGCGGGAGATAAATCCATCCCCCTATAGTGGATTTATAAAATTTAAAGAATTCGAAATTGTAAGTTGTTCTCCTGAGCTCTTGGTAAAAAATAAAGGGGAACTAGCTGAGACTAGGCCCATAGCAGGTACACGCAGAAGAGGTAAGAATAGGGAAGAGGATATGGAGCTAATTAAAGAGCTGTTGGGAGACAAGAAGGAAAATGCAGAACACATTATGCTAGTAGACTTAGAAAGAAATGATTTAGGGCGTGTGTGTAAGTATGGTACGGTGGAAGTTGATGAGCTCATGGTTACAGAAGAGTATTCCCACGTTATCCATATAGTTTCCAATGTTAAAGGGGAATTGGCACCAGAAATGAACAGGTTTGATGTTATTAAAGCAACATTTCCTGGAGGTACTATAACTGGAGCGCCAAAAGTAAGGTGTATGGAAATAATAGAAGAGCTAGAAGGAGTCCGGCGCGGAATTTATACTGGTTCTATGGGATGGTTAAACTTTGGTGAGGATATGGAGTTAAATATAGCAATTCGCACCATACTAGTTAAGGATAAAAAAGCTTATATACAAGCAGGAGCTGGAGTTGTTGCAGATTCTGATCCATACCGTGAATATCATGAATCATTAAAAAAAGCTGAAGCAATGGTGAGGGCTATTGAACAGGCGGAGGAGGTATAGAGGTATGATTTTAATGATAGATAACTACGATTCATTTACCTATAATTTAGTTCAGTACCTGGGCGAGTTGGGAGCTGATATCAAAGTCTTCCGCAATGACCAAATTACTCTAGAAGAAATAGAATCTATTAAGCCACAACACATAGTTATTTCTCCAGGCCCCTGCACTCCCAATGAAGCTGGGATTTCTATGGAAGTAGTTCGAAGATTCGCAGGAGAAATTCCGATCTTGGGTGTGTGTTTAGGTCACCAATCCATTGCACAAGTATATGGCGCTAGCATAATTAGAGCAGATAACTTAATGCACGGCAAAACATCGGAGATTTTCCACGATGGGAAAACCGTTTTTAAGGACGTATCAAATCCCTTTACTGCTACCCGATATCACTCGCTAATAATAAAGGCAGACACTTTGCCTGACTGTTTTGAGGTGTCGGCAAAAACAGAAGAGGGAGAAATTATGGCAATTAGACACAAGGAGTTAATAGTGGAAGGACTTCAGTTTCACCCTGAATCTATACTCACAACAGCAGGAAAACAAATTCTGAAAAACTTTTTAAATACTTCTTATTAGAGAGGTTTAACTATGGGAAAAATATTTCTCAATGGAGAGTACATTCCTAAGGAAGAAGCTAAAATATCAGTATTCGATAGAGGCTTTTTATTTGGAGATGGCCTATTTGAAACTATGAAGGCCTATAAGGGAATACCCTTGATGCTAGAGAAGCACTTAGATAGACTATTTAATGGTGCAGAAGAAATGAAGATAGTAATACCCTATAGTCGGGGTGAATTATCTAAGATTATATATATACTATTAGAGATAAATCAACTTAAAGAAGCCTATTTACGCCTTACTGTAACCAGAGGCGTGGGAAAACCGGGCTTAGATCCAAAGGGATGTGAGCACCCAACAGTTTTAATTGTGGCTTCCCAGCTTACTCCATATCCAGAAGAGGCTTATGTCAAAGGATGGGAAGTTTCTGTAGTTGAAACTCTGAGGAATCATCCTCAGGCACTTAAACCGCATATTAAATCCCTTAATTTTTTAAACAATATTTTTGCTAGAATAGAAGCTTCAGAGGTGGGATCTTTTGAAGGAATAATGTTAAATCATAGTGGCTATGTGACTGAGGGGACAGTGAGTAATGTATTTATTGTAAAGAACGAACAGGTCATAACTCCTTCATTAGAATTAGGACTCTTACCTGGCATTGTCAGGGAAGAGGTATTGGAGTTGTGTATAAGAAACGGTATAAAAAGTACTGAGGGGAAGTTTACGATGACTGAATTGGAAGCGGCCGATGAATGTTTTATCACCAATTCCCTAGCAGAAGTTCTTCCGGTAGTTAAAGTCAATGGTAATACTATAAATACAGGAAAACCAGGATTAATAACTAGACAAATTGCAAAACTATATAAAAAGACAATTGATGACTATTTGAGGAGGTTCTTAGATGAAAGGACTATGGATAACTGAATATCAAACACCAGAGATGAAACTTTCTTGTCTAACAAAGAAAACACTTCATCATGAAATTACACCATTTCAGGAGTTAGCTGTAATAGATACAGAGACTTTTGGCAGAATGCTTTTGCTAGATGGAGTTATACAGACAACTATAAAGGATGAATTTGTTTATCACGAAATGATTTCTCTAGTTGCTCTTAATACACATAAAAACCCAGAACGAGTATTAGTTGTTGGCGGTGGCGATGGAGGTACAATCCGAGAAATTGTCAAGCACCCAAAGGTAAAGAGTGCTACGCTAGTGGAGATTGATGGAGCAGTTGTAGAAGCATCAAAGAAGTATTTGCCTGAGATAGCAGCAGGTTATGCCAACCCAAAGGTAGAGGTTAAAATCGAGGATGGCATTAAGCATATCAATGAGTCAAAGGGCAAGTATGATATCATCATCGTAGATTCCACTGATCCGGTAGGACCTGCCGAGGGATTATTTGCAAAAGACTTTTATCAAGGAATATACGATGCTTTAAAAGAAGAGGGGATATTTGTTGCACAAACAGAGTCCCCTTATTTTAACGAAGACTTAATCAAGCGAACTGGTAAAGATATTGCAGACATATTCCCAATCAAGAAATTGTTCTTATCCTATATACCCACTTATCCTGGGGGGATGTGGAGTTTTACCATGGGATCTAAAAAGTACGATCCAGAAAAGGTAGATATAGATAAATTTCCTCAGCTAGAAACAAGATACTATACGCCAGAAATTCATAAAAGCGCATTTGTGTTGCCTAAATTTGTGCAGGAGTTAATAAAGAGCTAATGCCGCACAAATACTTAGACCAAGGAGCCGGATTTATTGGTGCTAGCTCTAGCTATGAAGAATCAGATACTGTTATTATTGGAGCACCTATGGACTACACTGTTAGCTTTAGGCCTGGAACTAGAATGGGACCAGGCTCAATCAGATCTGTTTCTGAGGGAATAGAGGAGTATAGTTTTTACTTAGATAAAGATTTGTCGGAGCTTAAATATTGCGATTTGGGAGATATATTATTACCCTTTGGCAACGTAGAAGCAAGCTTACATGCTATACAAGAGACAGTTTCTAGTATTTTAGCTGCTGGGAAGTCTCCCTTGACTTTAGGCGGCGAGCATTTAATAACATATCCAATTGTAAAAGCTTTTGCTCAACAGGGATATGATAATTTAACTGTAATCCAATTTGATGCCCATGCAGATTTGCGCACGGACTATATGGGAGTTGATAACTCTCACGCTACAGTTATGCGCAAAGTAGCGGAAATTGTGGGGTCACCCAATGTATTTCAATTGGGAATAAGATCGGGGACAAAAGAGGAGTTTGATTATGGAAATAAAGAAACTAACTTTTTCCCAGAAGATATAGTTAGCCCCCTCAATCAAGTTATTGAAAAGATAGGGGAGAGACCTGTTTATATAACTGTAGACATAGACGTGGTAGATCCAGCTTTTGCGCCGGGTACAGGAACTCCAGAGCCAGGTGGATGCACGTCAACGGAGCTTATCAAGGCACTGCATAGACTTTCAGAGTTGAATGTGGTAGGTTTTGATTTAGTTGAGGTTTCACCCATGATGGATGTGGGTGACTGTACTTCATTATTAGGAGCAAAGCTTACAAGGGAAGCATTACTGAGTTTTTTCAACAAATGCGATTGAAAAGATATTGACATCAGTGCTTGTAATGTGATAATATATAAACGTTCCTTGCGCCAGACGAGGGACGTTTTCAAGAAAAACTCTTTCAAAAGAGTATTGACAAGCTAGTCTGGATGTAGTAAACTAGTATTTGTCGCTCGGGCGATTAGCTCAGCTGGGAGAGCACCTGCCTTACAAGCAGGGGGTCGGCAGTTCGATCCTGTCATCGCCCACCATTTACAAATTGGAGCTGTAGTGTAGCGGTTAACATGCCGGCCTGTCACGCCGGAGATCGCGGGTTCGATTCCCGTCAGCTCCGCCATTACTTGCCTCGATAGCTCAGTCGGTAGAGCAGAGGACTGAAAATCCTCGTGTCGGTGGTTCGATTCCGCCTCGAGGCACCATATATGCGGAAGTGGCTCAGTGGTAGAGCATCGCCTTGCCAAGGCGAGGGTCGCGAGTTCGAATCTCGTCTTCCGCTCCAGGGCGACGTGGCCAAGTGGCTAAGGCAGAGGACTGCAAATCCTTTATTCCCCGGTTCGAATCCGGGCGTCGCCTCCACAAACACACTACAACTTAATATTACCACCTCAACATGCCGGGGTGGCGGAACTGGCAGACGCACAGGACTTAAAATCCTGCGGTCCCTAAAGACCGTACCGGTTCGATTCCGGTCCCCGGCACCATCATATCAAGGTTTTCAAGACTTCTAGAAGAAGTCTTTTTTTTGTTACATAGGCATTTGACCACCATTTTGACCACCATAAACTTTTGCTCCTTTTGACAAAGAATTTATTTTTCTAGAAGGTTATTTAATTTATTTGCTGCTTCAATGTCTATATCTTTCAATACATGCTGATAGTTTTTATGAGTAGTTTGTGTTGTAGAGTGACCTAATCTTTCAGCAGCCACTTTCACATCAATGCCATATTTAAGCATCATAGAAGCATTGAAATGTCTGAAATTTATATTCTCCCATTTAAGTCCAAAAACTTCTCCTCGCCTAAGCCCTAATAGCCCAGCTAGTAGGATGGGCACTTCATCATCGGTACCCGAAACTACATTTAACAGATCGGTAAAATTATTTTGACTATATACATAAGGAGTTTTTTCTTTAACTTTTGGAGCTGTAACTCTATCCATTATATTTCGTTCAATCAAATCATTTTTTGTTGCATCTTTTAGGATAGACACTGCTGAATAGTCTATGCTCAGTATATGTGAGTATAGATGTTTTTACTTATATTGCTAGTTAATTTCCAATAAATGTAGGAATATCAATAAATATGTCGAAG
>NZ_JBNPXS010000044.1:0-22130 GCF_050433185.1 Desulfitispora alkaliphila | reverse complement strand
CTCGCGATGGACACCCTTGTCATTGGCTAGTGGTTCCCACTACCAAGCCCACAGCGGACTTTCACCGCCAAGTTACCGCCCGTGCCGGGCACACACAAAAAAGAAAACTTGGCACTTGGCCAAGTTCCTTTTCTTTACTATTTAATTATTTTTTTTATATACTCCATCAGCTTGTACATTCCCATTTTTCTCAACAAAGGTTTTACAACAAGAAGAAGCACAGTTTTGGACAGGTGTTGGCTCAGCTGTGCTGGCCTGCATTGCATCAAAACTTTCAGGCGCTGATTCTCCTACTTCATCTGATGCCACAAAAATTTTGTTTGCTTTACAAACATTTCCCTGTGACCAATAATGACAATTATTAATACTACACATAATAGTCACCCAAATCACCTCCTTTTTTTTATTGTTCCTAGGAAATGAAAGGGCTATCCATACTAAAAATTGGCGATTATGCTTTTTCTTTGACAAAGTTAATTTTTATTATTCTGGCTATGGAGGAAACAATGCTAATCCCTAAAGCAATGGCACATGCTATAAACACAGTCTCTACTGCTAATTGTAACCCTTGGTCAAATCTTCCTTCACTAAAGCTAATAACAGCATTATAGGCGCGCAAACCGGGAACTAGAGGAATAAAGCCCACAACCACAAACACTGTCACTGGGGTCTTATGTACTCTGGCAAAAAATTCGCTCAGCAGTCCAATAACGATTGCGGCCACTAATATGGCCAGTAGGTTAGACTGATACAAATCCAAAACCTTAAAGGTAGTCCAACCAGCTAGTCCTGTAAATCCTGCTGTACCCAACGTGCGTATAGGTATATAAAATATAACTCCAAATAACATGGATATTATAAATGCCAACACAAACTCCATAATCTCACCTCTCGTTTATAGGTATTTTAACCAAAGATATAAAAGGAAGCTGCTACTCCTGAGGCAATGGCAATAGAAACCCACAGAGCTTCAAAACTCCTGGTCATGCCCGAGACTAATTCTCCCTTAATTGCGTCTCGAATTCCGTTTGTAATGGCCACACCGGGTACTAAGGGGATAATAGCACCAATTATAATCTGCTCTAAATTTTCACCAAACCCCAAAGATACGAAGACAATGCTAAGGCTCCCTGCTAGAAAACCCCCAATAAAATCAGAAAAAAAGTTAATATCCTTGATATAGCTATAGAAAATAATAATTTGCATAATCAAACTAACTGTAAAACTAGGAAAAAAATCTCTATAGCTCCCCTGAAAGAATATTGCTGCAGAACCAGCGATAATTGCTGTTGCTAAAAATACAGTTAGATTAGAGTATGTGTTTTTATCTCCATCGATTCGCTCTAACTCAGCCCTAGCCTCTTCATATCCCAGTTCCCCTCTCGCAATCCTTCGGGAGAAGTTGTTTATCTCTGATACCTTGTTGAGATTGATTGTTCTCAATCTAACTCTGCGCACAGTTGCCAGAGAAGGCTCATTTTTATTGTTAACTGAAATCATGATTCCTGTAGGAGTAACAAAAGGCTCTATATAACGCATTCCTGCACTTCTGCACATATAATCTACCATCTCTTCAACCCTATAGGTCTCGCCACCATTTCTCAGCATTATTTCAGCTGCATTTCCTGCAATAAAGAGTATTTGTTCTTGAGTGTACATTTTTTCTCTCCCATCTTGTTTGTAAACCTCTCCTATGTTGCACAATTTTACCACATGGCATAAAGTTGCTACAAGCCTTTTTAAAAAGCTAGTCTTACTTTTTTGAACGGATAGGGAAAGAACCGCCATACACATGGCGGTTAATTTTTGTTACGCCTCCTTTTATTTTGCTCTTTTTCATTTCCAGTTAGCAGTTTCCGGTAACCTACTCCAGGGAGTCGCCAGAGGTTAAAGTATTGGGAGAAATTCACCTGGTAGCCTTTAAGCATAGTGTAAGTTAAAGATCCTAAAAGCAATAAACCTGCATAGCCAACTGCGGGAAATAAAATTCCCACTAATGATGAAAATCCTACCCCAGATAGAAAAAAGGCTATAACACTGGCACCTACTACTAGATACTTGAAATTAACACTTTCTGGCGAGATAACTCTTGCGCCAAATCCATAGAGACAAGCAACTGCGGTTGTGTACACTCCTGCTATTAGGGCAACCGTGTAGAATACTCGCAACAGAGGAGACACTTGTCCCGCTATTAAAAGCATTGGAACTTCAACAGTTAGCACTTGAGGTACATTAGCTAAAATAGCTGCTGTTATAATCCCTGCACCCATTCCCAAACCTATTCCAGATAGAATTGCTCCTTTTTTCATGTTTTCATCGCTAGCCATAAGCCCCAAAGGCGCTAAAACTGCTATGGCTATCACAATATTATAGGAAGTGTAAATTAAAGCAGACATAGGCCAAAATGGTACCGGAGCTTGTTCAGTAGCAGTCCAACTTAAGTTTCCCATTAAGGTCCCCCAGTTAGTGGCAATAGAAGCTACGCTAATAGTAAGCACTGTTAACATTAAAATTGGAACTACCACACTTAAAGTGGACAGAACCCCTTTTATACCAAATAACACGGTTACTAATGTTAACCCTAATAGCACCGCACTTCCTAATGTCTGAGATAAATTAAACTCCTCAAGAAATATGGCTCCCATTCCTGCAGCCATGGTCACAACTGCACCATAGAGAAATGCTGTAATTACTATATCAATTAGGTAGCCAATTTTAGCACCACTGACCTCTCTAATAACAGGCAAATGAGAATCTGCTTTTATCTTCTTAGCCACTTTCATAATTCCATAACCAAAAACGGCAAACATTCCTGTTATTAAAATAATGCCTATTAAACCCCAAATACCAAAAACCCCAAAAAACTGAAGCACTTCCTGGCCTGAGGCAAATCCAGCACCCACAATAGTACCAATGTAAGCTGTAGCAATTTTATAGGATGAAATACTATTTTTTGTTTCCATAGTACTATTATTTTTCCCATACATTGAACTATACCCCATGTAAAAATAGGCAATAGATTTAATGCTATTAAAATTATCTATAATGAACACACTAATCTTAAACAGCTTTTATAACCGTAATGGAGGTTATGTTATGTTAAAGTTATTAAGTGTATTAGGTCTATTTGTTTTTATTGGTATTGCGTACCTATTATCTGAAAATAGAAAGTCCATAAACTGGCGTCTAGTTGTTATTGGGATTGGGCTTCAGTTTGGGCTAGCTGTATTTATATTACAGGTTTCTGTTGGTCAATATATCTTTAACTTAATTAGTACCGGTGTGACCAGACTTCTAGACTTTACTCAAGAGGGTAGTAGCTTCTTATTTGGTGGCTTTATGGATGCGGAGAGCTTCGGATTCGTTTTTGCACTACAGGTATTGCCTACAATAGTTTTCTTTTCATCACTAATGGCAGTTCTTTATTACCTGGGCATAATGCAGATTGTCATAACTTTTTTAGCCAAAATTATGGCCAAGCTATTAGGAGTAAGCGGTGCAGAATCCCTAGCGGTTACAGCAAATATTTTTATTGGCCAAACTGAAGCTCCTTTAGTAATTCGCCCTTATATAGACGATATGACTAATTCAGAACTAATGACAGTAATGTCTGGGGGGATGGCTACAGTGGCAGGAGGTGTTCTTGCAGGCTATGTAGCAATGGGAATTGACCCAGGTCACTTAATCGCTGCCAGTGTTATGTCTGCACCTGCTAGCTTAGTTTTTGCAAAAATCATGGTGCCGGAAACAAAGGAGCCTGTGACTATGGGCAAAGTAGAGCTAGAGATGGAGCAAAGAGATGTAAATGCAATAGATGCTGCTGCTCGGGGTGCGGGAGAGGGATTACATCTTGCTCTAAATGTTGGTGCAATGTTACTAGCCTTTATCGCATTAGTAGCACTTCTCAATTCTCTTTTAGGGACTTTAGGAGGTTTGGTTGGAGCTGATTACCTTAGTATAGAATGGATCCTAGGTATGATTTTCGCACCACTAGCTGTGTTAATGGGAGTTCCCATAGGAGACATGATACAAGCGGGTAATTTATTGGGTCAGAAAATTGTTATTAATGAGTTTTTTGCATATGCCAGTCTGTCTACATTAATTCAAGAAGCTGCTCTCGAAGAGCGCACAGTGGTTATTTTGACTTATGCTCTCTGCGGCTTTGCTAACTTTGCTTCTATTGGTATTCAAATTGGAGGGATAGGTACCTTAGCACCTAATAGACGTTCTGATATTGCGCGTTATGGTATTAAAGCGCTAATTAGCGGCTCTTTAGCAGCCTTCTTAACAGCTACAATTGCAGGAATCCTCATATAAAAAAACACTAGTCTCATAATTAAGACTAGTGAAATTATCCTTGGCGGGAGTGCATGGGAATCGAACCCACCAACCGCAGGATCGCTACGATCCGCTGGATTTGAAGTCCAGGATGCCCACCAGGACAAATCCACTCCCTTATTGCAAATACTTATGTATTATACCACTTTTATTGTCTTTAGACAAGTATGAGAAAAGCGCATGTGCTAATCCTCTAACACATGCGCCCTTTGTTACTCAGATATTACCAGCCATAATGTGCTGATACTACATCATATAAGCCCATTACAAGAACTACTGCAATTGCCACAGGAATAACTACAGAAATCAAAATGTTGTACCATCCTCCAAAGTTGATTATTCCCCTTGGATTGTTGATTTCTTTAGTAGCGTTACTTGCTCTCCAAACATATCCTACAAAGATACAGGTCAATAAACCACCTAATGGAAGCATTACTACCCCAGTTATAAAGTCATAAGTGTCTAAAATATCAAAGCCTAAGAAAGTTATATGACTTAACGTACTAAAGCCCAATACTGGCGGAATACCCACTAGGAAGATAACCGATCCAACAGTAATTGCAGCTTTAGCTCTGCTCCAGCCCTTCTCATCAATAACCCAAGCTACAACTACCTCTAATAGAGATATTGCCGATGTAAGAGCTGCCACACTTAGTAGCAAGAAGAACATAAAACCAAAGAAAAGTCCAGCTGGCATTTCTGCAAAAACTGCCGGTAACGTCATAAAGGCAAGTCCCGCACCTGAGGCAGGGTCAAAGCCTAAGGCGAAAACTGCTGGGAATATTGCAAAACCAGCTATCACTGCAACAAGCGTATCTAGGCCCACTACCCATCCTGCATTGTCAGAGATATTTTCATCTTGTTTTAGGTAACTACCATAAGTAATAAGAGCACCCATTCCCAGACTTAAAGTAAAGAACGATTGTCCTACAGCTGTCAAGAATGTTCTAGCTGTAACAGCACTGAAATCAGGAGTTAAGAAGAATGCAACCCCTGCACCAGACCCAGGTAATGTTAATCCTCTCACTACTAGAGCTACTAATAGCAAAAACAATAGAGGCATTAATAATCTTACTGTTCGCTGAATCCCTTTTACAACTCCCGCTGCAATAATACCTACTGTTAAAGCCATAAAGATTGCGTGCCAAATCAATGGAACCCAAGTACTAGTGATATGACCTAAAAATACATCAACATAATCTGCCGTAGATGAAAAACCTGTTGCCGCTAGTACAGTATAATGCATTGCCCAACCGGCAACTACTGAATAAAATGATAAGATAACAAAGCCAGAAAGTACTCCCAATGCTCCTACTAACCACCAAGGTGTATTAGGTGCTAAGGCACTAAACGCACCAATAGGGTTCTTTTGAGTCTTACGACCGATAACCATCTCAGTGGCCATTAAAGGATAACCAATAAGTGCAATTGCTATTAAATAAATAAATAAAAATGCTGCTCCTCCCTGTTCACCTGCTACATAGGAAAAACGCCAGATATTTCCCAATCCTACAGCAGATCCTGCAGCAGCTAAGATAAATCCAAGCTTCGATGTCCACTGCTCACGTCCGTTTTGCTGTCCCATTTCTCTTCCCCCTTAAATTTTTCAAATAGACGATAATATAAAAAAATCAATTATAAATATTTAATTCTGTACTAACACCTCCTGGACTTATTGGAATCTATTATATATCAGTGATGAATTTATTATATAATTATATTATAGTTGTGTCAATATCTGTTATCTAATTAAATATAATTTTTGCTATCTGTATTAGTACACTTTTTCTCAAGGGAAAATTGCGTCTGCGGAGGCACAAAAAAAAGTCTTCTCATTTATTAGCAAATGAGAAGACTCCATGTTTGATAGTTTAACCTGCAAACAGGTCTAATAGACCGGTAATTAATACAATTGTAATGGCTACTGGCATTACATAACTAATTAAAATGCCGTACCCTTTTCCGAAAGTAATTTTCCCAGCAGGCTGATTGATTTCCTTGACAAAGTTACTTGCTTTCCACACATATCCCACATAAATACAAGTCAACAACCCACCTACTGGCAACATAATATTCCCAGTAATAAAGTCATAGGTATCTAAAATGTCCATCCCCATAAATGTAACATGACTCAAGACATTGTACCCTAGTGTTGCAGGTAATCCTACTAGAAAAACTGCTGTACCAACTGTCAAAGTTGCCTTGATGCGACCCCATCCTTTTTCATCGATTAACCATGCTACAGCTACCTCCAATAGAGATATGGCAGATGTAATCGCCGCAACACTTAACAGGGCAAAGAATAAGAACCCAAAAAAACTGCCCATAGGCATTGATGCAAATACTGCTGGCAATGTAATAAACGCCAAGCCAACTCCATCTGTTGGGTCAAAACCTAGAGCAAAAACAGCTGGGAAGATAGCAAAACCTGCTAGTATTGCTACAAAGGTATCTAACCCTATAATCCATGAACTGTTTTCAGGTATATTTTGGTCATCTTTTAGGTAGCTACCATATGTTATTAGTGCTCCCATACCCAAGCTCAGTGAAAAGAATGCTTGTCCTAAAGCTGTCAGAAATGTTGCTCCAGTTACTGCACTAAAATCCGGTGTCAAAAAGTACCTAATTCCTTCACTAGCCCCATCTAGGGTAACTCCTCTTACCACCAATGCCAATAATATTATAAAGAGGAGAGGCATCAGTATTTTAACAGAACGCTGAATTCCGTTCACTACACCTGAGGCGATTATTGCTACAGATATTATCATAAACAATCCATGCCAGATTATTGGTTCCCATACTGCGGTAATATGGCCAACAAACAACTCTGCAAAATCCAATGTAGGAGCAAGTCCACTCAATGATTTGGCAGTATAGGCAAGCGACCAGCCACCTATAATCGAGTAAAAAGACAAAATTGTAAATGGTGCCAGTACAGCTAAAGCACCAACTACCCACCATGGTGTTCCTGGTGCCAAGGCCTTAAATGCCCCAATTGGGTTTTTCTGAGTCTTCCTTCCAATTCCTATTTCAGTAACCATTAATGGATAACCGATAAGTAAAATTGCAAACAAGTAAATAAATAAAAAGGCTGCTCCACCTTGTTCACCAGCTACATATGAAAATCTCCATATGTTCCCTAAACCAATGGCAGACCCGGCAGCAGCTAAAATAAAACCTAACTTGGAACTCCAGTTTTCTCGAGACTTCATCTGTTCCATTTCGCACCTCCATATTTTGCTTTATCTGTTATAATACAACGACCTGTATTTCACCATTATATGATTACTAAATCCCTGTGTCAATAATCAAAACTTGGTTGCATCTAGATCTGTTACAAACAAACAACGAGTGCTATTTTAATACAGCACTCGCTTATCTCCAAATCTCTTAGTGTATTTTATTTTATCTAGGTATTCTAACAGTGGCAGTACAAACTTTCTGGATGAATTTAACTTATCTCGTACGTCCCCCAGTATAATCGAGCCACTTTCCTCCATAATATTTGCTACTTCTGATTTAGCCTTAGCTATAGCAGAATTGTGGAAGTATAGTTCTTCATTTATTTTCACCAGTTCTCCCTTTTCAACCATAAAATTAAACAGTTCTGAGCTTTCCCTTTCAGCTAGCTTATACTTATCTATTACTTCCTTCTTTAAAGGTGGTTGAAGCTGTTGCGTCCTATATTCTTCAGTTATTCTCGTCACTGTTTTCCTTTGGTCATCCTTGAGAACTATTTCAAACCCTTTTACTAATACGTATTGATCAGATACTTCTAAGGTCTTGTTTTCTTGCCAGTAATGGATGAAGGGGTTAAATATTTTTTGATCCATATTACCTATCCTCGTCCGCAATTCCTCTTTCGCTATCCCCGGCCTCAGGGGATACTGATTATGATAAGATGTAATCAGTTCAACTGCTTTGTTAGTTAATTTTCTCCAGTACGCTTTGGCTGCTGTTATCCCAAGTTCAGAGGATATTATCATTACCTCCTCGAGTTCGTCTCCCTCCAACATTGTTTGCTTCACTTGATCTTCACTTAGACCAATAGCTTCAGCTAGATTATCTATGTAATCGTAACCCTGCTTAGCTATGTATTGGTTAATTAAATCTGCAGGTGTTCCTTGCAGCTTAATTTTAAACTGCTCAATAAAATCTTCTTTATAACGCTTTATCTTCTTGGCAGCTCCATCTATTACTTTTCCACCGCCAATTGTAATCATTGGCGAATATGAGCGAATCACGAAGTTATCACCTCTCATTGCCACCACCGGTTCATCAGTAACAATCTGACAGTAAACTTGGCTACCAGGTTCAACTTCTTCTCTATCTAATAATATTATCCTACCTATTACCTCTTTAGTTCCCAAATGAATTCTAACAGGTGCTCTGTGGTTTATTTTTTTACTGACCCTCTCGAGAAGATTAAACTGAATATCCAATCTAAAACTTGGGGTCAAGCTGCCCTTCTCAGCTAATACAGCACCCCGAGGCACATCTTCTACGGCTACATTACCTAAATTGAGGGCAGTTCTCCGTCCAGCTGCCACAGATTCCACGTGCTTTCCATGAACTTGAATATTTCTAACTCTAGCTTCGCCCCCATGAGGATAAATTGCAAGTTGTTCTCCTAAGCATATCTCGCCAGACCACAAAGTTCCTGTTACTACTGTACCGAATCCTGTAACACTAAAAGACCTGTCTACTGGAATCCTAATTTTCCCCACTGCTTCTTTTGGACTGATCTTTTCCAATTGTTCATTTATAAGATCCCGCAAGTCACTCAATCCTCTACCCGTAGTACCGGATACGCACATAATTGGTGCGCTCCTCAGGGAAGATGCTGCTAATTTATCTCTAATATCTTCTTTAACCAATTCCAGCCACTCATCATCTACTAAATCTACTTTATTTATTACTATAATCCCCTGGTCTACTCCTAACAGAGTAAGAATATCTAAGTGTTCTAATGTTTGTGGCATTACTCCTTCGTCAGCAGAAATAACCAAAAGCACCAAGTCGATTCCTGCAACACCTGCTACCATTTGCTTCACAAATTTTTCATGCCCGGGTACATCAACTATTCCCACCTGTTTGTCTGCTAGCTCCATAGCTGTAAACCCGAGTTCAATGGAAATACCTCGCTCTTTTTCCTCTTTTAATCTATCTGTATCATTTCCCGTTAATGCTTTTACTAGAGTAGTTTTACCGTGATCTACATGTCCCGCTGTTCCAACTGTATAATAGTTCATATTACTTCCCCCTAAGAATACCTACTATAGCACTTATTAAGCTTTCCTCCTGGTTTGGGAAAACAGTTCTCAAATCTAATAATACTCTCTCATTCTCAATTCGAGCTATAACGCTGGGTTTGCCGTCTCGCATCCTATCCATTAGTTGTTTACTATTTATTCTACTAGCTTTTATCGATATATTCGCTGTAGGTAAATCTGTAGTTGGTAGTGCACCGCCCCCTACTTGGGAGTTACCCGAATGCAATTCAATCTCTATGTCCGAATCCAACTGAGATTTTAACTTGGCAATAACCTTTTCGCTCCTTCTATGTATTTCCTCTTGTTTACTGGAAAGCATGCGTAGAGTCGGTATTTCCTCTATTTCATTGCCAAAATAATAAGATCTTAGCGTAGCTTCTAGTGCAGCCACTGTGAATTTATCTATTCTAACCGCCCTCGTCAGTGGGCATTTTTTTATCTTTGATATGTAACTTTCCCTACCCACAATTATCCCTGCTTGTGGTCCCCCTAGTAATTTATCCCCACTAAATGTAACTACATCTACTCCTGAAGAAACACAAGATTGAACTGTTGGCTCTATTTCACTGGCTCTTATCCGCAATCGGTCTAAGTCCACTAAAAAACCACTTCCCAAATCCTCAACTACTGGCAGATTATATTTCTGGCCTAAATCAACCAGCTCTTCATTAGTAGTTTCCTTTGTAAAACCTTTAATTACATAGTTACTAGTATGTACTTTTAACAATAGTCCAGTTTCTTCTCCTATAGCTCTTTCATAGTCACTACTATATGTTTTATTAGTAGTACCCACTTCCACTAATTCTGCTTGACTCTGCTCCATTATTTCTGGAATGCGAAAAGAGCCTCCAATCTCAATCAGTTGCCCTCTGGACACCACTACTTGCTTTCCTTTGGCCAAAGCAGTTAGCACTAGTAGCACTGCAGAAGCATTATTGTTAACTACTAGGGCCGACTCTGCACCCGTTAGCTCACACAGTAATTCTTCTACATGGCTATACCGCGATCCCCGCTTGCCCGACTCCAGATTAAACTCTAAATTACTATAATTATTTGCTACTCTAGCAACAGCTTGTTGGGCTTCCTCGCTTAAGACAGCTCGTCCTAGATTGGTATGCAATACTACTCCCGTTGCATTGATAACTTGCTTTAGCTTTGGCTCACTTTTATCTCTCAGTTTTTTTATTACTTTTTTAATTATTATTTCCTCATCTATTATTTCCTCATTCAATTCCAACTCTTGGCTCAATATATTGCTTCTAGTGTTGTCCAAGACCTTTCTGATTACTTCCGTAACCTTCTTGTTTTTTTCTTTCCAAGACTTTAAATCACTGTGTTGCAACAACCTATCTACACTAGGTATTGCCCTTAGCAGCTCGTTCTTTTGTCGCATTTCCTATACTCCTCCACCTATTACGTGTTTATCCACTATTTTCTATAGTATTCCACTCATAATAAAAAAAACCTGCCCATAGGCAGATTTTCTTTAGTTTCTTATGGTGTTATAGTACGAATCTTGGGGAGTTATTGGCGCACTAATTTGAGTCCCTTCGGGTAAGGTATCTACCTTTTCACCAGCTATCAATATTTGAACTGAATCTATGCCCTCAATACCAGTAAGAGTCAAGAGCAACGAACTAACAAATAAGTTTTCTGTAGCAGAGCCGCCACCATAGGCAATTGCTTCTTTACTTAAATTAATCTCCGCTACATTATCTATTTGTCTTACTTCTAAAAGCTCAGTTCCAGGCCAAACTGTGGGAATTAACGTTCCTGTCTCTCCTTCACCAGGCCCCTTTACTAACGCTTCAGCAGTGGTTCGCAGGATATCCTGTTCACCAACACTATATGAAACTGGAACCAAATACATAGCATTTCTCTCTGTATAGTATACTGTGATTACATTGCCTTTAATTTCCTCTTCACCAACAAAATTTATATAAGATGGTGGCTTAAGACTTGTACTAATATCTATTTCTCCGGCTAACATTCCTTGTGTTTCGCCCTCTATTAAGATTTGTACTGATTTATCTCCTATAAATGGTTTTAAAGTCAATAATAGCGCTTCTACAGCAATATTAGCTTCTTTTGCCGTGCCCACATCCTTAAGGTGATGGGTTAAGTCTACATATATTTTATTATTCTTTACATATAGATCTATAATTTTAGTACCAGAAGCGATACTGGGTTTAACAAATTCAACACTTGGCCCTGCCAACAACCTCTGCACAGCTACATTAGCACCTTCAGTTGTTGAATTAATTTCTAGGTTTATAGGTATGAGAAATTCACCGGCCTCATCGGTATAATAAACTACTATTTGGTCGACTTCAGGAGAACTTAGCTCTCTTTCTTCTTCGTTTAATATGCCCACTTCTTCAGTTTGCGCTTTTATATTTACTTCACCATTATCATTATCTTCTTGTGCACTACTACATCCCATTAATACTATAGCTAAAACTAATATAATTATGGTCATTAAGCGATTTCTCAATTTTTATGCCTCCTCTGAAAATTGTGTCGATATTTGTTTATTCGCTTAAATCACTAATAATCCTTCTAGTTAATTTTGTATATGTCAAAAGTTATTCTAGATATTACTGCAATAACAATAAATATTCCTACATATCCAAAGATGGGATACAGTGTCCCCACTAAGGTTGAGAACTGAAATTTAGTGAACGGCAATGGTAAAGCTATTACTAGCAATACTGTTTTAATATAACTTATCTTAAAGCTATTAAAAATTCTTATGGCTATGCCATAGGCATTTGCTACAGCTGTTGTCACCATGGCAAACCAAAGGGCTATAGCATATACAGCCTTTATTTCAGGGGCAACCTGTCCTGCAATAAATAGCATAGGAATTTGAAATAGCAATATTGAAGGTAGAAACATTTGTAAAGCTCCTATTTTTATTGCCCCCAATACCCCTAGTGCCACTCCACCAGTAATAGTCCCCATAACTCCATTAATAAGGCTTACCTGTTGTAATGAACTGAGAATTACTATACCGAGAATAGTATTATAAGAAACATATAGTAAAGATGCCAGTATCCAGTTTGTTCCCACTAAGGTCTTCTGCTGCAAGACAGCATCTACTTCAATCCCACTGAGCTGAGGAGGACTTATCAGCACCGATATACTTACAAATATTGCTGCAATCACTAAACAGGGAATTAATAGCGTGTTAATTAACAGTACACCTTTAGCTCCTGCCAGCAATGCGGTTGTCACAGCCACCACTGTAATTGCAATACCTATGAATGAGGTTAGACCTAACTGCTCTTCAAAAATAGCACCACTTCCCACCAACATAACGGTTAAACCTACAAAAAGGACTCCAGTTATTATGGTATCCAAAGCCGTTGCCATTTTGTACCCAAACAGAGTCTGAACTAACTGGCTGTATGAACTAATACCTTTCTTATGACAATATAAAACTAACAGACTTCCTATTGCTGCGAAAAATAAGCCTGTAGCTATGATGCCAACCAACCCTTTATTGCCATGAATCGCAAAAAATTGAAGTAGTTCTTGCCCCGAAGCAAAACCTGCACCAATTATAGCCCCCATATATGTAGCTGCTACTTGAAGAAACCTTTTATCTAAATTACCGCTACCTTTAAGCACTTTATAGCAACACCCCACCTTTAATCCCACTATGTCCTTATATGCTTATGCTGCAAATTGTGCTTTAACCCACTTATTGGTATAAAAGTTGCCGTATGAGCAGATACTAATGATGAATTATAAAGGAGGTAGGCAAAGATGAAGGTCCGTTACCACATGGATGATCCCTTAGCAACAGCTAAACTTACACAAGAATTTAATACCTACTTGATGAAAATAGATCCTCATTCTACGCGTCCCATTGTAGTAGTATGTATTGGTACTGATAGAGCCACAGGGGATTGTTTAGGTCCTCTAGTTGGTACTAAGCTAAATAGCCTTTATAAAAACTCTATTAATGTATACGGAACTTTGGACAACCCTGTTCACGCAAAAAATATTGCAAGCACCCTAGATGACATTAATGATCAGTACATGAACCCTTTTATTGTAGCAGTAGATGCCTGCTTGGGTAGGATGGAAAGTGTTGGGATGGTTACTTTTGCTGAAGGTCCTGTTAAGCCTGGTGCAGGAGTACATAAAGACTTGCCATCAGTTGGACATGTGCATTACACAGGAATAGTTAATATTGGTGGCTATATGGAGATGATTGTACTCCAAAATACTCGCTTAAGCTTGGTAATGAAAATGTCAAAATTAATTTCAACAAGCATAATGCACGGTCACAGAAGAAGCATTAATAGTTCTGAGGGAATAAATAAAATGAAGGCTTAATTTTTAGAATAAGCCTTCATTTTATTTTATATTTCTTTACTTTAAGTATTGTAAATCATTGATTATTTCTTCTGCTGTCATTCCAGTAGCATCAATAATAGGTGCATTTGTTAAACTATCTTCGATATTCATTATGTCCTCGTCAATGCCACTTACAATCACAGCTTTTGCATTTTGCCATGCTTGATTTTCTAGGCTAACAACCTCATAGCCTTCTCTTTCCAATTCACTCTTAATATTTTGCAGCGAATCTGCAACTGCTATAATAGACACTATTTAACACCTCTCTTTTTTCTAAACTTAACTGTATCATTCCCAAAAATCGTAAAAATATAAATGCCACAGCTAAACAGCTGCGGCACTAAGGAACTATTATTTCTATAGATTTTTTTTCTATGTAAAAGGTTTGTGGTAGATATCCTATGATATCACCATCTGCATGTACCAATACACTCTCCTCACTTATTCCTTCTAGGTGCTTACACTTAAAATTGTGTACTTTTGGGTGAGATAAGTGCTCTCCTTTTAACAGCAATGGAATAGACTTAATGATTTCTAACTTAGACATTTCTTCTATTATAATAATATCTAAATTACCATCGTCTATAACAGCTTCAGGTGCAATTGGAATTCCGCCACCTACATGTTTTGCATTAGCTACTGCTATCATAATCACATTATAAAACATATCACCCTGGCAACTCTTTATTTGTACAGGAATAGGCTTGTATTTTAAAATAGCCTTTAACATAGCTAATAGATATGCTGCATGTCCTTTTAAAAATCCATCATATTCATTTATGTACTGTGCTACATTAGCATCAACGCCGATACCAGCCATATTAAGAAACTTTCGCCCATTTACTTGACCTAAATCAACAAGTTTAGTCCTAAGTTGTCCCAGTAAGATACTAGCTTCTATTGGATCTAAGGGAATTTCTAGTGTTCTAGCGAAATCATTCCCAGTCCCAGTAGGAATTAAACCTACTTTAACATTAGAATCCCCTAACCCATTTATTACTTCATTTAAAGTTCCATCCCCACCGACTGCTACAATCATTTGATATCCCTGTTCGATTGCTTTTGAGCTGATTTCTTTACCGTGCCCCCTGTATTCAGTGAAATCCCATGATATATAAAAACCTAGCTTTTGCAAAGTCTTCAGAGTACCTTGCCATGATTTTTCAGTCCTGCCCTTACCGGCTACAGGGTTTACAACACATTTAACCTTCATTATTAAGCCTCCGCACTTTTGGGCTTAACTTTTTCTATTTTTTCCACTCCCTTTTCATACTTCATATCACATCTCCCCTTAAAAACAGCTCCCTCATCTATGATAAGTTTCCCAACCACAATATCTCCAACTAACTTTCCTGCAGTGGTGAGCTCTATTTTTCCTTGAGTACTTAAATTCCCCTCAACCTCTCCTGAAAGCAAAATATTGCGAGCTTTAATATTGGCTTTAACAACTCCTGTTTCACCTATTACTAGATCCCCATTACAATTTATATCACCTTCCAGTTTCCCATCAATTCTAACAGTTCCACTGGCATTAAGGTTTCCTTGAAAAGCTGTTTCTTTACCAATAAGTGTATCCACTTTTTCAAAATTAGCTTCTTCTTGTTGCTTTCTTTTAAACATAGTTATTGCCTCCTGTCCAAATCTCAATTCAAGTAATTCATAGGGTTAACTGGTGTACCGTCTTTTTTAACTGTAAAGTGTAAATGAGGCCCAGTACTGCGTCCTGTACTACCAACTCGAGCTATAGTCTCTCCAGCTTCTACTCTACTTCCTGAACTCACAAGTAATGAAGAATTATGTGCATAAAGTGACCTTAATCCATATCCGTGATCTATTATAATTGTATTGCCATAGCCTGATCTCCACCCGGAAAATACAACCCTGCCACTGCCAGCTGCTTTTACCGGCGTACCCGTTCTTGCAGCTATATCAATGCCATTATGAAATTCCCTACCACCACCAAAAGGAGAGTTTCGATATCCAAAAGAAGAAGAAACTCTGCCCCCAGTTACTGGCCATCGAGAGGGAACAGCCTCTAAATATTCAAGCCTGCTCTGTACATCTTCTTTTAACTGATTTAAGTCAGAGGTTGTTAATTGGATCTCTTGCTCTATATTTTGCAAATTATCTCTAATTTCTTCGGGACCACCGCCTCTAGAAGCTGTCAAATTATCAGTCCGCTCTAGTCTGCTTTCTGTTTCGACCACTTCTAGTCCAACCATTTCTCTGATGGCAATTTCTAGCTCTTCTACTGCCATTAATTTGTCCTGCATCTCTTTTGTCTCTATGTTTAACAGAGCTATTTCATCTTCCAACTGCTGTATTTTAGAGGTGTGGTCTTCGTTTGCTACCCTCAGTTCCCTGACTTCCCCTTTTTTTGTCAAAAGGTCATAATATGTATACGTAAAATAAGCAACTGAAGCAGCTATAATAATAGCTACAGCTGCTAAGATGTACAAACTCCAGTAGGGTATCTTTAAACTGGCTATACTATGTTTATTGTGAGGTACTAACATTAAAGTGTAGTTTTTTTTCTTGTTCGTCACTACTTTAGGCATTGCAACCACCTTTTGTCTTGTGATAATTATTACTTATCATTGCCCATAGCGCGTTCAATTGCTTGTTCTTCTTCTACAGTGAGTTGATACTGAGACTGGCAATTTTTTATAGGTTTACAATAAGTTCTCGTTTCCTGCCGTCCAGCAAGACTACTTAGGACAAAACCATTTCCCTTTTGGTCCAGTACGGCAATAGCATAACTTAAATCACTACCCATATCAGAAAAGGCATTAAACCTAACAACTGCAACATTTTGAATACTAAATTCTAATTTATGTAAAATTTGATCTATTTGCTTTTTCATATTTTCAAACTGTTCTGATGTGTCCACTAGCATTTCTCTATTTTTTAACATGATTTCTTCTAAGTTGCTACCGTCCATTCCCTGCATCATTGTTTTGTACTGCTTTACTAAACGGGCTAGTTTTATATTGAAACTTATAAAAACTAATAGACAGATTGCTAGGAGTATTACTGTACCCAATAAAATTTGTTCGCTGTACATAGCTAAGTTATTCATTAATTGTTCGTAGTTCATCTTAAGCCACCTTTTATTATTGTCAATCTTTAATATTCAACAAATTTCGCAGATATCCTGCTATAATTTTTACGTTTAAGCTAGTATAATTTAAAAACAGGGAATTAATTATCTCTAGCGAATTAATACTATTTATAAGCAATTAACGTTTAAGGAGGAACCGCTTTGGATTTAGAACAAAAATACTCTAAACTTAAAGAAATACTTACAGAAATGGAAACTGTTGTTGTAGCATATTCCGGCGGTGTAGATAGTACATTTCTACTAAAAGTAGCTGCCGATGTTTTAGGTGAAAATGTTTTAGGGGTAACCTCAGCATCTGAGACAATTTCTAACAGAGAGCTTGCTGATGCTGAAAATTTTATCAAATTAATTGGTGCAAGTCATGAGATAATTTATACAGATGAGTTAAATGATCATTCTTTTAATAGTAATCCAGTCAATCGCTGCTATTACTGTAAAAAAGAACTTTTCTCTAAATTATTAGAAATAGCAAAAGCTAGAGGTTTTAAATATGTGGTAGACGGAGCTAATCATGATGATAGAGGCGATTTTAGACCAGGAATAACAGCTGGGAGGGAGTTGGGGGTACGCAGTCCCCTACAGGAAGCTTCACTTACAAAAGATGATATCAGGATACTTTCCAAGAGGCTGGGTTTGCCTACCTGGAATAAACCTGCTAAAGCTTGCCTATCTTCTCGCTTTCCCTATGGGGAGCAAATTACCCCAACTAAAATCACACAAGTAGAAGAGGCAGAAAACTTCTTAGATGACCTAGGCTTTTCTCAGTTTAGGGTAAGACACCACGGTCCTTTGGCTCGTATTGAGCTCTTATCAGAAGAAATTGCTTTAGCTATGGATATTAATAATCGCGAAAAGATTATAGCTAAACTAAAGGACTTAGGTTTCAGCTATGTAACAATTGATATGCAAGGCTTTCGAAGTGGTAGTATGAATGAAGTTATATCTGCAAATAGCGAGGCGAGTACTGATGAGTGAAAAGTGGCTTAAAGATATTTTGGAGCAATATAAGAATGGTAGTAAAGACTTAGACTCTACTTTAGCTGAGCTAAAACATTTACCCTATGAAGATTTGAACTATGCTAAAGTAGACCACCATCGTCAAATGCGTAATGGATTTCCAGAAGTTATCTTTTGCCAAGGCAAAACCCCTGAACAGGTAGTGGGTATTATGAAATCCTTAGCTAAGACTGGCAATACTGTTATGGGTACAAGAGCAAATGATACTCAAATGAATGAGGTTCTGAATGAGTTTCCTCAGGCTGTTCACCACCCAATAGCTAAAATAATTGAGTTGCCCGGTACCAGACCTGAGCTTTCTAAAGGAACCTGTGCTATTGTCTCTGCTGGTACTGCAGATATGTCTGTAGCTGAAGAAGCTGCCATTACTTGCGAGCTATTAGGTTTGCGGGTTGACAGAATTTACGATGTGGGGGTTGCTGGCATCCACAGACTTTTTGACCAAAGGCAACGACTTGATGAAGCTCAAGTTCTTATTGTAGTTGCTGGGATGGAGGGCGCCCTTGCAAGTGTGGTAGGGGGGTTAGTTGCTGCTCCTGTTATAGCTGTACCAACTAGTGTTGGCTACGGTGCTCAATTTTCTGGCTTAGCCCCTCTACTAACAATGCTTAATAGCTGTGCCAGTGGAGTAGGTGTAGTTAACATAGATAATGGTTTCGGTGCTGCCACCTTAGCTAATTCTATTTTAAGGATAGGAGTTGAAGCTTAAATTGAATAATAACATACTCTACTTTGATTGCTTTAGTGGCATTAGTGGCGACATGACATTAGGTTCTTTTTTAGATCTAGGTATATCTCAAAAATACCTAGAAGATGAGTTAAGTAAATTAAACCTCTCTCAGTTTGATTTAGAAGTTAAGAAGGTTTCAAAGTCAGGTATTGGTGCAACATCTGTAACCGTAAATGCAAATAAGTGTGATGAGTTTAGACATTTACCGCATATTGAGGATTTGATTAAAAATTCATATCTCAGTGAGCAGGTAAAAGAGCTTAGTATAAATGCCTTTTATCATATGGCTCATGCTGAAGCTAAAGTTCATCAAACCACTATAGATAAAATACACTTTCATGAAGTTGGAGCTATTGATGCTATAGTTGATATTGTTGGTAGTATGATTTGTTATGTTAAGCTATTAGAGGAAGAGGGAAGTTTAAGAGTTGTTTCCTCACCGCTACCCCTTGGTTCTGGCTTTGTTAAATGTGAGCATGGGATCCTCCCTGTTCCTGCTCCTGCAACTGCTGAGCTCACAAAAGGCTTTCCTGTAAAAGGACATTATGCCAATGGAGAGCTAGTGACACCTACAGGGGCAGTGATTCTTAAAACATTGCAAGCCTCTTTCTCTCACGTTATTCCAGAAATGACTATTTGTCGTATTGGCTACGGGGCAGGTAAAAAGAACTTTGAACATCCAAATTTATTACGCCTTTTCATAGGTGAAGAGAAATATAGTAAATCAGGCTTTAATTCCTCATCCAACTTTGAAAAGGATCAAGTAACAGTTGTTGAGACTAATTTAGATGATTGCACTCCCGAATGCATCAGTTATGCTATGGAACAACTCTTTGCTAAGAAGGCTTTAGACGTATACTTTACACCTATATATATGAAAAAAAATAGACCGTCAACTAAATTGACGGTTATTTGTTACGAAGATGATATAAACCATATTTTAGAAGTAATTTTTCGAGAAACTTCATCTATAGGAATTCGTAAATATAACTGCGAGAGACGTAAATTACGTAGAGAAATGCACACTGTAAATGTTAGAGGCTTTAAAATTCAAGTAAAGGTAGGCTCACTTGAGGGCAGCCCGATAAATATTGCTCCAGAGTACGAAGATTGTGCTCGTGCTGCCCGAGAGTTAAAGATTCCCCTGGAACAAATCTATACTGAAGCTATAAAATTATGGAAGTATTAATTCTTTCAGTTAGTCCAGTTTTCCGCTTCAAAACCCTGTTATTTTGGATAGCTATGTTAACTGCCTTTTTGGTTCCAATTAGGACAACTTTTTCTTTAGCTCTGGTAATGCCGGTATATAATAAGTTTCTAGCAAGCATCACGTAGTGCTGGGTTGTAATTGGCATTATCACTACCGGGTACTCGGAACCCTGGGATTTGTGAACTGTAATGGCATAGGCTAATGCCAACTCCTCTAATTGGTCTTTTGTATATTTGATAATTTTATCGTCAAAGCTTACTTCTAAGTTTTGCTCCTCATCTATCTGATAAACAACCCCCACATCACCATTAAAGACCTCTTTGTCATAATTATTAACAGTTTGCATTACCTTATCCCCAACCCGGTATATTTCTTTTTTTGTTTCAATTTGCCTTTTATTAATATGCTGAGGGTTGAGGGCTTTCTGAATCAGCTTATTTAAGTTATCTATTCCAGTCTCAGTTTTTTTCATTGGGGCCAATACTTGTATATCTTCTGCTGAATATCCAGCATCAATCAATCGCACTACTGATTTTAATATCAATTCAACAACTCTTTCCCCATCAGATTCTTGGATAAAGAAAAAGTCTCCTTTACTTTGATCTACTTCCAAGTTGTCACCACTGTTTACACGGTGAGCATTGGTTACTATTTGACTTTCTCTAGCTTGTCTAAAGATTTCATTTAATACTACACAAGGTATCTCCGCTCTAATTAAATCCTGGAGAACATTTCCCGGCCCTACACTTGGTAACTGATCAGTATCACCTACAAAGACTAGACTTGTATTCTCATCTACTGCAGTTATCAACTGGTAAAACAACTGTATATCTACCATACTAAACTCATCAATTACTATTAAATCAGCAACAACATCTTCAAATATATCTGCGTCATCTCCTCTTCCAATACCAAGCATTCTATGAATTGTCACAGCTTCCATCCCAGTAAGTTCCTTCATTCGTCTAGCTGCCCTTCCAGTAGGGGCAGCTAATAATATTTTCGCTTCTTGATTTAAGCTACTCCAAATATCTATTATGGCCCTTATAGTTTGAGTTTTACCTGTACCAGGACCTCCAGTAACAATACTAAGTTTTTTTTCAAATGCCTGCTTAACCGCAAGTTGCTGATGGCTCGTTAACAGAACACCCGTTCTTGACTGGTATCCATCTAGCTCTTTTTCTATTTCTTTTTCCTTCTCTCGCATATTATCTACTGCAAGTGATTTAACTCGCTGTGCTGATTCACATTCCCAAAAGTGAAAGGTAGATAAATAAACATTATTTCCTTCAAGTATTAATTTACCTTGCTCTGCTCCTTGTTGCAGAGCACTTATAACTTGATTATGGTCTACTAGTTTTTCACTTTGTTCTCTATTTAGGAGCTCTAAACACTTAGAGACTAGATCTTCTCTCTCACTATAAAGATTTCCCTTGGAGTTAGCTTCTTCAAAAAGCAAGTGCTCTAAAGCAGCCATCACCCTGTCTAAAGAAGTGGGGTCAGCATTAAAGTTTTTTGCTATTTGGTCAGCCTTTATAAACCCTACCTGAGGGATTTTCGTTAATAGATATGGGTTTTCCTTAATTAAAGCTACTGCATTGCTTCCAAATTTCTGATAAGCCTTTATAGACATTTTTACAGTTAAGCCTAAAGGTAATAAATCCATCATCACTTGTTGAAATTCTAAAGCCTCAGTTATGTTTTTTTTGATTTCCTCTGCTTTTTTTAGGCTGATACCCTTAATTAGAGTTAAACGTTCAGGTTCCTTTTGACAAACTTGTAAACTCTCTTCTCCAAAATTTTCTACAATTTTTTTTGCAGTAACTTTGCCCACGCCTTTAACCAAGTCCGATGCCAAGTATTCTTCCATAGCTTCTAAGGATGTGGGAACTATTTTGCGGAAACCAGCTATTTTAAATTGTCTACCGTAGGTTTGGTGATTAGTCCAGCCTCCCCATACTTCTAACTCATCACCTGGGATAACGATAGGTAAGGCTTTGATATAATCTCCACCTTTTCCCCCGTTCCACACCGTACGTGAGAGTTTCCCCTCATACGGCGTTCCATCAATAA